>CAQRYF010000099.1 GCA_948875265.1 uncultured Clostridia bacterium | reverse complement strand
AAACAAAATGGCAAGAAGATTTAGAAGCAGAAAAGACAGAAGCTGAAAAGTTAGCAAAAATGAAAAACGACGAAAAACTTCAATATCAATTAAAAAAAGAAAAGTCTGAAAAAGACAATGCACTTGCTGAATTAAATGCTTACAAATTAAAAGAAGAAGCAATAAAAGTGGCAAGTGATAAAGGGTTAGATGTATCGTTACTTAATTATTTCAATTTTAAAACAGAGAAAGCAGAAGATATTAACACTAAAATTGAAGAAATATCAATTGCATTCAACAAAGCTGTAGAAAAAGCAGTTAATGAAAAATTAAAAGAAGATACACCTATAACAAAGACAACTAGTTCAATAGATAAAAAAACAATATCAAGAGCTAGCTATTAAAAATAAAAAATAGGAGGAATTTCAAATGGAAGAAAAAATTACACAAGAAGCATTAAATATTATGATGCAAGATGGTGCAACAAAAGAAAATTTAAAAGAAGTATTGAATGGAGTATTGGAAAATGTATCTGCGAGAGCAGTGTCAGAACAAATCAAAGCAAAAAATGGATCAGGAAATCCAGAAGGTGGAGTAATTGAGTATAAAAGATTTGTAAACGCAGAATTACAAGACAAAGGCACTGCAAGAAAAGCTGGAGAAGGAAACAAAATAAAAGCAAAACCTGTAAAAGTATATATAGACACAGATAAAGAAATTGTAGAAGA
>CAQRYF010000098.1 GCA_948875265.1 uncultured Clostridia bacterium | reverse complement strand
AAGAAATATCGGAAATAACTGAGCTTACAAAAGAAGAATTAATAAAAATTAATAAAAAGGTTACAGGATAATGGTTACTATTCACAGCCAAATGTAAAACAGTAGTGTATCAAAATAGTTATAATATATTATTATTTATATATTATAACTATTTTGAGATATAAATCAGCTATGAATTGTAACGTTTTTGGGTCGAGCTTAAAATTAAATTAGAAAAGAGACTTGAAATTAACATAAAAATGTAATATAATGCTAATATAATTTCTTTAGTATCTGAATAAGATAATCCTCGAATAGAATTAAAAGAGGTTATGGTTCAATGGTAATGTAATAGAAAGGAGTGACATCTATGTATATGTATATTACATTTATAAATAAAGCAGGAGAAGTGGAAACTCGGTATTCAAAGCCAACTAAGAAAAACAAGAAAGCAATAGAAGGGATGCTTCCATCAATATATTATTTATATGAAGAAGCAGAAAAGATATTAGCTAAAGGTGATATTTTTAAGAGATACAAAACAGTATACATACAAAAAAAGACTGGGGGAAAAAGAAGAATAGATAACCCTGATGAAGAATTAAAACAGTATATGCGGGAAGTGGTAGATATATTTACCAATAAGCTTAACTTTATTTTTCCAAGTTCAACATTTGCTTATGTTAAAGGAAGGTCTATTAAACAAATGGCAGAACTTCATAAAAACTCACTTTCAGTAATGAAATTTGATATTAAGGATTTTTTTCCGAATTGTCATTTAAAGTTTATTATGAATTCTATGAAAAAAGTATATCCATTTTGTATGATAGATGAAGATGTAATAAAAACAATTGTTAAAGTATGTATGTTGAAGTATGATGGAAAATATCGACTTCCACAAGGAGGTCCAGCTAGTCCTATATTAAGTAATATTGCAATGATACCTATTGATTATATAATGCAAATATATAGTGATAAATATACTAGATATAGTAGATTTGCTGATGATATATATGTATCATATACTAAAAGAACTAATATCTATACATTTAAAGGCAAAAATAGAGACTTAAATAGAGTTTTGAAAGAATTCAACTCTGATTTTAAATTGAATAATAACAAAACAAAGTATGTTAGAATTCATAAAACGTGTGGAGTTTGGATAACGGGGTTAATGATTAATAGAAATCATGAAGTAACTATAGGACATAAGAGAAAACAGAAAATGAAAGCGATGATATTTTCTTTTTTGGCTGATTCAAAAAATAAAAAGTATTGGTCTAAAAAAGAAGTATACAAAATGCTTGGTAAAGTAGGATATTACAAGTATATTGAACCAGAATATGTGGATATGATAATTTGTAAGTATGAAGATAAAACAAATATGAGTTATCATGAAGAAATTAAAAACATTTTATGTCATTAGAAGACTCGTCTAGGTTGAGCATCCATATACTATTAGAATAGTATTTTTGTCTATTTACTACGTAGGCTATAAGCTTGACACCTGACTTAATGTCATTAAGTTAAAGGAATTAAATGGAATTTGGACTTTTGTTAGCACAAAAGTCTTAGTAGGAGGTCATATGACTACCTCTCGAACTTACAAATTCAAAAGAAATTTGAACTTCGTTCAAAGGTGTTTTCAAATTTAAACTTCGTTCAAAGGTGTTTTTAAATTTGAAGTAGTAGTTTAATCTTTTTGTGAACTGCGTTCAAAGTTTCTTTCAAATTTGAAGTAGGAGTTTAATCTAAAGACATATTTGTTAAAGGGCTATATGGATTTTTTCCATATAGCCTGATTTTTGTAAGATAATGCAATGTCGAATTTTGCGACGAAAAGTAATTGCAAAGCTTGTTGTTTTGTGTTTTAATAAGTATATGCAATAAATATTTTAAAGGTTGC
>CAQRYF010000097.1 GCA_948875265.1 uncultured Clostridia bacterium | reverse complement strand
AGTACAACTTACAATTTAGGATTATGAAAGATTTGTAGTAATTTACCGCTGAAATTAAAAAATAATTATAATTTTGTGAAGGAAAATTATATAAAAAATTATTAATAGTAGTAATTGCTATGTATGCTATTTTTACTTTTGTTAATCAACAAAAAACATTAAATGAATATAATAAAAACAGCAAGGAACTTACACAAAAAATAGAAGAACAAGAAGAATACAAAGAAGAACTTGCAAAGAAAAAAGAAGCTGTTACTTCTTTAGATTTCATTGAACAAACAGCAAGAGAGAAGTTGGATATGTATTATCCTAATGAGAAAATATTTGTAGATATGGGAATGTAATCATAAAAGACTACATTCTTTTTATTGTAAATTTTACTATTTTTTGTAAATTTTATTTCCTTTTAGAAAAATTTGTGATATAATATATTATGTTATATAAAGGAGGATTTATGATAAATTTAGAAGATATGACTTTAACAGAGTTAAAAACTTTAGCTAAAGTACATAATATAAAAAACATTTCAAAATTAAAGAAGGACGAGCTAATCATAGTTTTAAAACAATTAGTTTCAGAAGAAAATAAAGTAGATAATGGAACACAACTATCTACTAATGAAGAAGATGAAAACAAAAAGGAAATTATTGAAAGACAATATGATGAAAATGGGGACCCTATAATTGATTATAAATTGACAAATGAAGGAGATGCTATTGTTGAAGGAATATTAGATATATTACCAGATGGATATGGCTTTTTAAGAGGAGATAATTATTTGTCAAGTGATAAAGATGTATATATATCAATGGTTCAAATAAGAAGATTTAAATTAGATACTGGAGATATTATAAAAGGTATTTCAAGATGCAGAGAAGGTGAAAAATTCCCTTCACTTATATTTGTTGGAGAAGTAAATGGAGAACACCCTGAAAAAGCTGCTAAAAGAAAAAGATTTGATGAATTAACACCTATTTTTCCAAATGAAAAATTAAAACTAGAAACAACCTCAAATGATTATGCAACAAGAATTATAGATTTAATGTGTCCAATAGGAAAAGGGCAAAGAGGTATGATTGTAGCACAACCTAAAGTAGGTAAAACTACACTTTTAAAGAAAGTTGCTAATAGTATCTCTGCTAATAATCCAGAAGTAGAATTAATAGTACTACTAATTGATGAAAGACCAGAAGAAGTAACAGATATGAAACGTTCAATAAAAGGTCAAGTAATACACTCAACATTTGACGAATTACCTGAACATCATGTTAAAGTAGCTGAAATGGTACTAGAAAGAGCCAAGAGATTAATAGAACAAGGTAAAGATATTGTAATTTTGTTAGATAGTATAACAAGATTAACAAGAGCATATAACTTAGTTATTCCATCTTCAGGAAGAACTTTATCTGGTGGTATTGATCCTGCAGCATTACATAAACCTAAGAAATTCTTCGGAGCTGCAAGAAATATTGAAAATGGTGGAAGTTTAACAATTTTAGCTACTGCATTAATAGATACAGGAAGTAGAATGGATGACGTTATATTTGAGGAATTTAAAGGTACTGGTAATATGGAGGTACACTTAGATAGAAAATTATCCGAAAGACGTATTTTCCCAGCAATTGACATTAACAAGTCTGGAACTAGAAGAGAAGATTTATTATTAACTCCAAAAGAAAAAGATACAGTTTTTGCTTTAAGAAAGGCTATGAACAGTATGCCAGTTGCAGATGTAACAGAACAAGTTATTAGTCAAATGACTCAAACAAAGAATAATGATGAATTTATTGATAAAATGGATAATTATTTAAGAAGATTTAAATAGATGTAATAAAAAAAGGATAACAATGTCAAGGAGGCTGCTGAAAAAGTAGTCCCAAATTAGCTCTCAAAAAAAACGTGAACTGG
>CAQRYF010000096.1 GCA_948875265.1 uncultured Clostridia bacterium | reverse complement strand
TATAGTTTAATATTAGTACTAGAACGATTCCAAATATTCCTTCTATAGATATTATTACATTTGTATATCTAATTGCTAATGCAAATATTGAAACTAGTCCTATAAATGATATAGCTCCTAAAACACCTGAAGATTTATATCTTATAGCTAAAACTATTAATGCTAATATTATTATAGCTAAACCAATATATGCTATTATTTTCAATTCATTATCTGTTATATCTGATAATATATATTCATTATTATCAACATCATATTTAACAGGTGTTTTTCCTGTATCTAATACTGTTGCCATGTTTGAGGCTCTATTAACATATTCTTGTATTGTTTTATTATCTGTAGATGCTGTTCCTACTGATAATTGTAAACTTCCTGTTCTTATTGGTTCTTCAAAACTTGTTGACATTATTTCTTCATCATCAATTTGCATTGTTATTTTATTTTCACTTGCATCATTCTCTGTTTCACTTTCACTTTGAGTATCTTCAGCATTATCTGTACTTTCTTCTACTTTTACGTATTTATTACTAATATCCTCTAACTTCTTAGTTCCTTCTTTTGTAAATTCTATATATAAATACACACTTGTCCCACTAGATGTTGTCGTTTGATTATTAGATCCATACATTACTTTTGCAAGTTTAATATCATTATTATCCATTAAAACTTCTTTTGTTTGACTATCTATAATTTCAAATTTTCCTGTAGTTCCTAAATTACTAATAATAGCATCTGTATTATCATTTTCTGTTAATTCAATTATTATATCTCCTGTTTGTTCATCTAATTTTATTATATAATTGTCTACTTTTAATTTTTTTAATCTTTCTTCTATTACGTCCTTAGATTTTCTGTAATTTTCTAAATTTAATATTTCTTCACTATTATTTAATATTTCTTCTTTTGTATATCCCTTTTCAGTAATTTGCTCATCAGTTAGCTCTTCTGAATTCTCCACTTCGTTTCCTTCAGAATCTTTTATTATTGTTTTACTTGATGTATTCACTTTTAGTTTAACATTTCTTGCTCCTTTTAAATCCATTGCATATGAATAATCTTTCACTTTGTCTTCCATCCTATTTTGTTCTTGTACATATACTCCAAAAAATGCTACCATTGTAACTAATACAATTGCTAATGTTATTGTTATTAATTTTACTTTTTTCATCTTATTTCCTCCAATTATAATAATTTAGTATCATTTATTACTAGTTCAAACCATACTTTTAAATATTTTGCTGCATATTTGCTCATCATTGTTCTATCCATAAATATTTCAAAATAATCTAATACTGGACATAACTTTGTATCTATTTTTAAATCTAATATTATTTTTCTATTTTCACTATCTATATTTAAATCTGCATTTGTTACCGCATAATTTACTCTATCATGTATATCAAATGTAGATAAATTCATATTAGTCACTCTATTTCTATGGACATCTGATTTATCTGCTAAAATTATTGCTGCTGATATATCACTTACAGCTGTTCCTGTTTTTTCGTCATGATTTCCAATTGCCATCATTATTTCTGTTCTCTCTTCTACTGGCATTCCCATATCTTTTAAAATGTTATATGCCATTATAGCTCCACTATGTGCATGATCGGTTCTGTTAACACAATTACCAATATCATGTAAATATCCAGCTATTCTTGTAAGTTCTACTGTCCTTTTAGGATATCCTAATTTTTCTAATATATCTCCTGCCCTTTTTGACACTATTGAAATATGTCTATGACTATGTTCTGTATATCCGAAGTCCATCTAATTGCTTTTGTGCTCCTTTTATAAGAGCTTCTACTTCCTCATTTTTCCTAACTTCTTCTAATGTTACCATTTTGTTCCTCCTTATATTTAGTCTTCATTGATTTTATATTAAAAATTTAAAAATATCAACTATTTTTTTATATTGTTTCTTTTATATTGTTTTATATAATATGCATTCATTATTTTTTGTAATAATTTATTTTGATTAATTATTTGTAATTCTGTTTTTCTATTTCTTTCTTTTGTATTTTCTCTTTTTATATTTTCATTAATTTGTTCTTTTTCGCT
>CAQRYF010000095.1 GCA_948875265.1 uncultured Clostridia bacterium | reverse complement strand
CAGAATATGGAGCTGAAAAAGTACCATTTGATGATGCAGTAGCATTAGAAGACTTTTTGTATAAAGGAACAAAAGCTTTAATGGAAGATACTATTTTCTATGTTCAAGATGAAGTACAAAATAAAGCACAATCAAAAACAAAAGAACCAACAGTAACAGAAATAAAAGCTATGTTAGATAAACTAGGCATTGAATACCCTAGCAATGCAACAAAAGCTGAATTATTAGCTCTATTACCACAAGAATAAGTAAGGAGGCAATAGAATGAATGAAGCTAATGTAGAAAAAATAGACAAAATTATAGCGGATTTAGGAGCTAATTATAGAGAGAAAGATTACGAGGTCTTACATGAAATATTAGAAGAAATAAGTTCTATTGCTTCTGATATTTCTAATAGAAAAAAAGATGATGAAGAGTTATTTCCATATGTTAAGAAGGCTGTAAAAGCAATTTATTTGACCAGGGGAGCAGAAGGTTTACAAAGTCGAAATGAAGGAAGTATATCAAGTTCGTACGAAGATATTATTGAAAAATTAAGAAATGACATTATTAAATCTGGATTAAGGAGGATTAGATAATGTTATTACGAGATTTAAGAAAAGTATATATATCGACATATGAAGAAATAGAAGACCACGGAGAAACAACAAAAAAGTGGAAGTACAAAAATACTGCTTGGTTAAATCTACAACAAGATGTAAATGAGTTAGATAGAAAGTCAACTGGCGAGGTTGATTATAGCATTTATAAAGGAAGAACCACTGTTGATTATCCAATAGAAAAAGGTAATGGAATTTCATTTGAAGATATTTCAAACGCAGAAAATTTCGCCCCAGGATATCGAGTATTAGACAAAAATAAAATTGGTAACACATTTGTTTATAGATTGGAGAAAATGCAATGAAAATCAATTGTGAAGTAAAAGCAAAGTACAATTATAAAAGAATAGAAAATATAATCAGAAATTTGCCACAATTTTCAACAGAATGCATAGAAGATATACTAAAAAACATACAAGGATATGCAATAAGACTTGAAAAAGGACATAAAGAAGAAGGAATTATAGTAGAAATGGTCGATACTTCCAATATGGAAGTAAAACGGTCGAGTATATGCAGATCCTTCAAAATTTATGACTGAAAACGGACAATCTTATTTGTGGTTTGAATATTTTGGAACAGGAGAGTATGCAGAGCAAGAACATATAGGAAAAACAAAACACTTTATAGAAAGTGGTTATACAGAATGGTATATTCCAGTTAATAAAGTAGGAAGAAACCTAAGTTATCCAATAGTTACAATTAGTGGTAAGCAATTCTATGTTGCAGTAGGGAGCAAAGCTAATCACTTTTTAGGAGATGCCGAGTTTGAAAGCAGAAACGAAAATGTAGAAAAAGCAAAGAATGTGCTAGAAAAAATGTTAAAGGAGTGCTGTAAATGACGCAATTAGGAGTAAAAGAATTTAGCGATATAGTTTACGAAAAACTAGATAGTCTAAAATATAAGCGAATATTAACTAATTTAACAACAGAAAGTAAATTTCCCTGTTTGGAATTACATACACCTTTGAAATCTACAAGAAAAACAGAAAATGCAATCCCTATACTTACTATATTTCAAATATCTATAACTTGTTGGAATGAAAAACAAAGAAAAACAATGGAAATGACTGATGAAGTCGAAATAAAACTACAAGAATTAAATTTTACAAGGACAAATACCAGTCCTAGCATATATGACCCTATATTGCAAAAATATGGTATTACAATAACA
Organism: uncultured Clostridia bacterium; assembly: GCA_948875265.1. Lineage (GTDB taxonomy): Bacteria > Bacillota > Clostridia > TANB77 > CAG-508 > CAG-269. The sequence continues at coordinate 585 of CAQRYF010000095.1, read as the reverse complement.
TTTGAAGTTCGTTGGAATGCCCTAACGAACTCTTTTCAATTTATAAGATAGAAGGAGGAATTTAAGATGCCAGAACCAAAATCAACTATAAGAACAAAGGTGTATCATGCACCAACAATAACAGATTTAGCAGATGAAACTAAAAGAAAACATATAGCATATGTACAAGGAATACCAGAATTTTTAACACCACCAGAAGGAATTAAATATTCGGCAGTAGATATACCAGATGAAAGAGAAGCAGAAGGAAAACAAAAACTAGAGGACTTTGAACTAGAGTTTTTATTTACAGAGGAACAATATGATGAATTGAAAGCTATACAAAAAGCTAAGAACAATGAAACATGGGCAATTCAGTTACCAGAAGACACTGCTACAACAACAGGAAAACCATTAACGTGGTATTGGACAGGAACTTGTTTTGTTGGAATGGCAGAGATTGCAGATGAAGACATGTTGAAATCAAAAATCAAAATTTACAGAAGCTCAGAAATCAAAGAAAGTAAAGGATTTCCCACAGCCTAGTCCTGCTAAAATGAGTGCTAGGAGTAGGACAAAGAAAATAACTAGCACAGAAAATACAGA
>CAQRYF010000094.1 GCA_948875265.1 uncultured Clostridia bacterium | reverse complement strand
TTCCAGTTCACGTTTTTTTTGAGAGCTAATTTGGGACTACTTTTTCAGCAGCCTCCTGTTGAGCAAAATATTTTTTTTATACTTTGTCAACAGTCTAAGGAAATTCTTTATGAATTTCCTTTTTATTTTTAATATTGTTCATATAAATCTATACTATCATATCCTCTTGGCATTATTGGAGGTCTTCCTGGTCCTCCCGGAAATGGTGGCCTACCACCACCTGGAAAAGGTGGTCTTCCTGGCCTGAAAGGTGGCCTATTACCTGGAAAATTTGGTCTTCCTAATAATTCTCTAATTAGTAATATCCTAATTAAATCGCTTAATCCTCTATTTCTAAATTGTCTATCTTCTCTTCTTTCTTCTTGTCTGTTTTCTCCCCTATTTTCCGATTTACTAGGCTCTCTATTTACACCTTTTACTTCTTTCGTTGCTGAACTTCTATTTTCTCTAGATCCTACTTCATTTTGTAAATTAATATTAATACTAATTTCATTATTATTTTCTACAGCTGAATATATTTCATTAGTCATTTCATCTACTAATTTTCTAGTAACTGGCTTAGTATTTCTCATGCAAGCATTATTAACCATGGGATATACTATTTTATATATTTCAGGATAACAATCTTCTAATTCTTGATTATTATTTCCGAGAATTATATGTCATATTCATATTATATCCATCTGTATTAAAATCATTTTCAAACATATTATTTGTACACATACCACATGTATTAGCATTTTGCATATTATTACTTTGATTTGGGTATCCTAGAATACTTCTTATGTAATCATCATATGATTCATTATTATACATATATAAAACCTCCTTAACATTTTATATATAATATGTAAGAAGGTTTTATTTGGACACTTTTTTATAGCATTTTTTAAATTTTATTAAATATCATTTACTAATTCTTTAAATTGATTTCCTCTGTCTGCAAAATTTTTAAACATATCAAAACTTGCACTAGCAGGAGAAAATAAAATTATTTGACCAGGTTTTGCTACTTTTTTTGCTAATTCTATTGTTTGTTTTAAATTATCACACATATAGATGTCTAAATCTTTACATTGATTATCTAGTTCTTCTTTTACTGATTCAAAAATCTTTCCAGAAGTTTGACCTAAAAGTATTAAAGTCTTAACTTTTTCTATAATAGGTTTTGCTATAGGTGTATAATCCAAATTTTTATCATATCCACCAGCAATTAGTACTATCTCTTCATCAAATGAATATAATCCTGCAATTGTTCTTGTAGGAGAAGAACTAACAGAATCGTTATACCATTTTACTCCTTCTATTTCTCTTATAAATTCTAGTCTATGTTCAACTGGTTTAAAATCCTTTACGGCCTTTACAGCTGTATCTATATCTACCAATTCACTTGTTGCTGCTATTGCTGTTGCTATATTTTCGAAATTATGCTCTCCTCTTAATATAACTTCATTTGTATTTAACACATGTTTTCGAATTTTATCATTACACTCTTTTATTAGTTTTTCATCTACAATATATCCATTATCTAACTTCTCTTTACCGCTAAAAAATACTACTTTTCCTTCTGCTTCATTCGCACAATTTCTTGTGATATCATTGTCATAATTTAATATTAATTTATCATTTTTATTTTGATATTTAAAAATATTTTTCTTTGATTCAATATACTCTTCATAATCTTTATGAATATTTAAATGATTTGGTGTTATATTAGTAATAACAGCTATATTAGGGCTTATTTCCATCCCCATTAATTGAAAGCTACTTAATTCTAACACCACTATATCTTCAGGTGTCATTTCTGATAATTTTGTAAATAATGGCGTTCCAATATTTCCACCTAAATATGTATTATAACCACCTTGTTTTAATATAGCATTTATTAAACTTGTTGTTGTTGTTTTACCATCGCTTCCTGTAACACCAATTATCTTACAAGGACACATCTTCATAAGCATTTCTATTTCTGTTGTAACTATTGCTCCTCTATTAGCTTCTGCTTCTAGTTCTAATCTTGTTGGCAAACAACTTGGTGATCTAAATATTAAAGTAAATCCATTTAAATTTTCTAAACAATTTTTTCCTAAAAAAAATTCAAATCCAAAATTTGTTATTTTATCCATTATTTGCTTTGGAATTTCATCAATTTCTCTTTCATCAAAAACTGTAACTCTTGCTTTTGTTTCATATAAATAGTCAATTAATGGTAAATTGCTCACTCCTAAACCAACAATCGCAACCTTTCTAAATTTTATAAACTCATTAAATTCTTCTAGTTTTTTATTTACATATTCCATTTTATACACACCTTTATATATTTTTATTTATTTTATGAATTTTAAAAAAAATTGTGTTTTCATCTTAAAATATTATATACCATATTTAAATTAAAAACAAACTATATTTGAATAATTTTTTATTTTTAGGAAACAATATTAATGCAAACTTAAAATGGAGGTGCATTTTTATGTCAAAGAAAAATAATAAAGAAAACCAAAACAACAACAATAACAACAGAAATAATCAAAACAATAACAACAACGAAAAACAAAACAATAACAACTGTAGATAACAAAAAAGGACATGGGGACGTAGAGAGGCTGCTGAAAAAGTAGTCCCAAATTAGCTCTCAAAAAAATCGTGAATTGGA
>CAQRYF010000093.1 GCA_948875265.1 uncultured Clostridia bacterium | reverse complement strand
TGATATTATTACCCATAAGAGAGTACCTCCGATACTGTTTATTTGTGGTTATTTAAACAATATCATTTTTGGTACTCTCTTTCAATATTTTATTTTCAATTTTCTTGTACTTTTTTAGGTTTTTTTATATTTTTTGCTTTAATATTTGTATTTTTCAATAAATTTGTAGAAAAATTTCTAATATTGATAATAAAAAATGAAATTGGTTTAAAAAGTAATTTTTTAGCTATTTTATATAAAAATTTAAAAGGAATACCTAAAAAACAAAATAGCTTAGTTAATATATTTTTTATAAAAGTTAGTATTGCTACATTTATCTTTATTACATAAGAACTTATAAATATCATGTATATTATAGTACCTAATAAGATTCCTAAAAGCATAAATAAGCGAATTTCCCCATTATTAAAAGTAAATATAGAGTATAATAGTATAATTCCTGTTAAAATCCAAAATAAGAAGTCTTCAATATAAGTTATTATATCTTTTGTTTTAAAGGTTTTTCTTAATATTCTAAAAAAGTCAAATAATACTCCAATTAAAATACCATTTATTACAAAAACTAAAAATAAATATGCTTGGTTTGTAACCATTATTTGACCTCCTTTTTTATTTGAAAATTTTACTAATTAAATTTCCCTTATTGTTTTTCTCTGCTTCTTTGTTACTATAAGCTAAGTATGATATATCCCCTTCTACTATTACTTCTGATGTATCAATACTAAGTTTATTTATTCTAAGATTTTCTCCTTTTACAGTTAGTAAACCTAGTTCTGTTTCTACCATTACAACTAAATCATCAAAGCTTAATACATCTAGTACTCCAGATATACTTAATTTACCTCTATTCTCTAGAATTAGGTTTTGAATGACACCAGTATTCATTGTTTTTCTCTCATCAATAGTCATATCTCCTACCTCCTATATCTTTATCACTAAATTATATATATTCACAGTTTGTCTTATTTAGAACAAAATTCATATCAATTATATTATTTCTTAAATTAGGTTAAAATTTCTAAGCCGAAAATATTGCATTATGTTAATAAATGGTATATAATAACAACACAAAATATTTCATAATTCATAGTTTATATGAATTTGTAAATTTTTAAATCGCAAAATAAAAGGAGGATTGTTACTGCAGCAAAAGTATTACTATTAATTTTTTTATTTCAGGAAGGAGAAAGACAATTTATGGCAAAAAAAATATTTATTTTGAAGGCTCAATCATTAGTTTCAAAAGAGAACTGCACTTTGTGTTTTGATGGTGATAACGAAATAGTTATTCCGTTTCCTGTATTAGATGAATTGGAAAATTTATCATATCAATATACAGCAAAAGGGCAAAATGCAAAAAAATTATTAGATTATCTGTCTAAATTTAATAGTCGGGATTTACTTAGCGAAAAAGGGGTTATCCAAAAAAATGGTTCGCATCTTCGATTAGTTAAAGAAAGTCCAGATATTAAGATTCCACTTAGTGGCTTAAAACTATTAGATTTAAAGTGTTTACAAATAGCAAAATCATTGCAAGAAAAAAATCCAGGTACATCTGTAATCTTGGTTACTAAAAAAACAGCATTAAGGATTAAAGCTAATTCTATTGGCATAAAAGCTCAGGATTTTAAGGATGATATATATCCATCTTTGAACCAGCAATACACAGGTAGAATCGAATGTACTACTTCTGATAAAAAGCTAGATAACTTTTTTAATAATGGTTTTATGAAAATTAAAGACATATATAAGTATAACTCATATGAATGGATACACAATATGTTTTTGACCATAACTTCTATTAATAAAAAATCTGCAATTGCAAGATATGATAGAGAAAAAAATTTAATTTTGAAATTAAATCATGTCAACTATCATCCTTATGGTATAACTCCAAAGAATGTTGGCCAAAAAATGATGTTAGAAGCTTTAATGGAAAGTCCAAATACAGCACCTATATTAATAATAAAAGGTGGTGTAGGAACTGGTAAAACTTATCAGACTCTTGCAGTAGCTCTTGAGAAAACTATTGGCGATGAACCAATTTATTCTCAGATTTTAGTATCAAGTTCCGTACAAACAGTAGGACAAGAAAAAATAGGATTTTTACCAGGAGACATTGAAGACAAATTTAATCCTCATTTAGGAGGGTTGACAGACAATCTGAAACTATTATTGAATAAAGATAATTATTTTAGCAAAAAAGACTTTCAGATGACAAAAGAATTTATTTTAAGTAAAGCTCATGTGGAAGTGCAGCCTATTGGTTTTTTAAGAGGTCGTACTATTCTGGATACTTTTTATATTATTGACGAAACACAGAATATCGATCCAGATGATATAAAAAGTATTGTAACAAGAGCTGGTGAAGGAAGTAAATTTGTTTTTCTTGGTGATCCTACTCAGATTGACAATCCAAATCTTAATGAAAGATATAATGGATTAGTTTATTTATCTGAGAAAATGAAGGATAATTCACTAGCTTGGCAAATAACTTTAAATGAAAATGAGTCTGTGAGAAGTAATTTAGCAAAAATAGCAGCACAAATTTTGTAATATTTTAATTTGTATTCAACTTATTTTATTTTGTAAAAAGGAGATATGAATAATTCGAGGCTGCTGAAAAAGTAGTCCCAAATTAGCTCTCAAAAAAAACGTGAACTGG
>CAQRYF010000092.1 GCA_948875265.1 uncultured Clostridia bacterium | reverse complement strand
ATATAATTAATTTTATATTGTTGAATATTATCTAATAATATTATAAAAAAGCAAGGTATATTTCAACCTTGCTTTCATGTTATGTATGTTTTGGTTGCGGGGGATGGACTCGAACCATCGACCTTCGGGTTATGAGGACTTTTTAGTCATTCTTGGAGGATAGCAAGAAATCAATAAGACTATTGAGACTGTAAGCCAAATATATAATCAACAGCCTACATATAAAAGCATAAATTAGCGTAATTTTTGATATAAATTACGCTAAAATTACGCTAAAAACTTTAAACATATATTTGGAGAAAATTAGTTTTTAAAACCCATTACATTTTCAATAATTTTACTTGCTTTTTTATCTTCTTGTGGAATTTGGTCAAGATAATAGTTAGTTGCTGTAGAAGGAAGATGACCTAATCTTTTGGCTGCTGCTACGATATCTACTCCCTGGTTAACTAAAATACTTTCATTTAAAGCTCTTAAATCTTTTAAATTTATTTCTCTTAAATTATTATCTTTTAAGAACTCCTTAAATCTTTTACTATATGTATCTGGGTGCATTGTAAACAATGGTGTTTTTTTAGTAGGATTTCCTAAATAATTATAGTAATCTTTTACTTTGTCCATGTAGTTTTTAGGAACATAGACTTTTCTTTCTTTTCCAGTCTTAGTATCTTTTATTTTAGTACCATTCTTGATTGATATTTTTGCCTTATCTATAATTACATAAGATTTTTCAATATTAAAGTCATCAGTTTCAAGAGCTAATATTTCTCCACGTCTTCCTCCAATTACTAAAGAAGAATAAATAGCTATTTGAAGTTCTTTGTTTTTACATTTATCCAAAGCGTCTAAAAAAGAATTTATTTCATCATAACTATAAAGAATTACTTTCTTTTTTGGTTTATTTAAATTTTTAGGAATAGTAACTTTATCTGCAACATTTACTTGAATATAATCCCATTCAACAGCTTTGTTTAAAATAGCTGAAATTAGCTTTATATAGTTTTTTATAGTTTTACTAGATAAATTATATTCTTCATAAAGCATATTAGCAAATTCTTGAATATGAAGCCTTCTAATAGTGATTAATTTTTTATTGCCTAGATAATCTAAAATATATTTATTTAATCTACTTATATAATCTCTAACAGTAGTTTCTGATAAATTAGTTCTTGCGTATTTATCTAAGAATAATTGTGCAAATTCAACAAAAGTAATATTTGATTGCCTACTATATTGACCTTTTTCAATTTCTGCAACAAATAAAGCTAATTGTCTATTAGCTTCAGTTGAAGAAGAAGCGGTAATATATTGACTATATCGTTCTCCTTCAAACATATATTCTAAACGCCAACGATTTTCTCCTGTTTTTCGTTTAGTCCCTGCCATAAAATCCTCCTATTTATTAATTTCCATTTTTCCTACATACTTTCCTAATATTTTAATAGAAGTATTTTTGTCATATACTTGTGTTTCAAAACTTTCATCATTGGATTGTGGTTCTAATATAACCAAATCTCCTCGTTTAGTAAATTTTTTTAATGTAGCATCAAAACCATTTACTAAAACAACAGCAATCTCTCCATTTTTTATATCATCTTGTTTATGTATTAATGCGAAAGCGCCATTTTTTATTACTTTGTTCATACTTTCTCCATTTACTCTTAAAAAGAAATGTTCCTCTGGGCTAATTATCCCCATTAGTTCAGTGTCTAGAGGTAATCTCCCTTCGATATTTTCTTCTGCCCAGTTAGGTTGTCCAGCTGAGATTTGACCATAAACAGGGCACATATAATATTGAGTATTATTATACTTAGGGGCATCTGCATTCACTATAAATTCCTGTTCATCATCTAATATTTTTAATATTTCTTCAATAGGCTTATTTATTCCTTTAGATACATATTTAACAGTATCTAAGGTAGGAGCAATAGGCTTTCCTGTTCTTGGGTCTATATTTTTCTCAAGAGCAGATATATAAGTATGGCTTAGACCACATTGCTTTGAAAAATCTCTTAAAGATAATTTATTGATAGTTCTATATTCTTTAATTAACTCACCTAAAGTCATTTTTTATTACCTCCAAACTATTGGTATAACTATATTGTACAACAAGATGAACAAAAAGTCAAAAAAATTTTTATTTTTTTTGTACAACATGCTTGACAAAGAAAAGATATAATGATAATATATGTACAACAAGTTGAACAGAAGGAGGTGTAAATATGAAAAATAATTTAAAGGAAACAAGGGAAGAAGCTGAAATGTCTCAAGAAGAATTAGCCAAAAGTGCAGAAGTTTCAAGAACAATTATATCTGAATTAGAAAATGGAAAAACAGAAGTAACAACAAATAAAACACTAGAAAAAATAGCAAGAGCATTAAATAAAAAAGTACCTGATATTTTTTTTATAGATTAAGTACAACATGTTGAACATAAGGAGGAGATAGAATGCTAAACTTATTAACAACAAAACAAGTAATGGAATACTTCAATGTAAAAGATAGTAGAACAATAGCTAAATTTAGAAGAGAAGGATTGCCATACATTGAGATAGGACCAAAAGATTACAGATACAAATTTGAAGACTTGGAAAAATTTACAGAATATAAAAAAGAACAAGCACAAGAAAAAGGAATACAAGAAAATCCAATACTTAGAAAGCATAAAAGTAAATCAATTAATGTTGACTTTGAAAAAATTAGAATAAACAGGGTATTGAATAGAGTTGTATAGAAAGGAGGAAAACAAATGAAAAGAAAACTAAAACAAAAAATAGTACAAGCTATATTAATAATAC
>CAQRYF010000091.1 GCA_948875265.1 uncultured Clostridia bacterium | reverse complement strand
CGTACGGTGGTGTGAGAGGGAATAAATAAAATAATTATTTATTCTCTACTCGATTTTAGATTATTATAGTAATCTAATCTCCATTAAAAATATTTTATAAACATATTAATCAATTAATCGAATGGTAAGCATAAAAATCATAAAAATACTTGCTTTTTTTATTAAATAATAATAAAATAAATATATTGAAAATATAATGTAATAGGACAAAAATAGGGGGAAGATTAATGAAAATAATATTAGATGCAATGGGCGGAGACAACGCACCAGATGCTAATATAAAAGGAGCAGTAAATGCTATTAATAAAGTAAAAGCAGAAGTTGTATTAGTTGGAAAAGAAGATATAATTAGAAGTAAAATAAAAGAATTTTATGGAAAAGAAATGGAGGAAATTTCTGAAAGATTAAAGATACAAAATAGTACAGAGACAATAGAGATGGAAGATCAACCAACAGTTGCAATAAAACATAAAAAAGACTCTTCAATGGTAGTTGGATTTAATATGTTAAAAAAAGATGAAGGAGATGTATTTATTTCAGCAGGAAATTCAGGAGCCTTACTTGCAGGTGCAACATTATTAGTAGGAAGAATAAAAGGTATAGATAGACCTGCTTTGGGAGGAATATTACCAGCATATAAAAGCCAACTTTTATTAATGGATTGTGGTTCTAATACAAACTGTAAACCTATAAATTTATTACAATTTGCACAAATGTCTAGCATATATTTAAAAAATACATATGGAATAGAACATCCTGCAATTGGATTATTAAATATAGGAACAGAAGAGACTAAAGGAAATGAATTAGTAAGAGAAAGTTATAAACTATTAAAAGAAAAGGCAGAACAATTAGATATAAATTTTGTTGGAAATGTTGAAGGAAGAGATGCTTTTTCAGGTAAAATAGATGCAATTGTTACAGATGGATTTACAGGAAACGTATTTTTAAAAACAACAGAAGGAATAGGTAAATTTGTAAAAAGAAGCCTTGTAGAAAGCTTTACACAGAACTTATTTTCTAAAATATCATATCTAATAGCAAAAAAACCAATTAAATCACTTTCAAAAGCTATGGATTATAAGGCATATGGTGGGGCATTATTTTTAGGGGTAAAAAAACCAGTAGTAAAAGCTCATGGAAGTAGTGATGCATTATTATTTGAGTACACAATAATACAAGCGGAAAAATTTGTTGAGAATAAAGCAGTAGAAAAAATGATAGAAGCATTTAATAACCAAAAAAAGGATTAAAATATTGAAATATTAGTGTTTTTCGACTTGCTAGTATAAATTTTAAAAAAGTTTTAAATTTACTTGACAAATATAGCAACATATAATATAAATGAAATATAATAAAGAAAATATCAAATGAATATATCATTTGCAAACTTGAGAGGAGGTGAACTCTAGGTTATGAGTTCAGAAGAAGTATTAGAAAAAGTAAAAGGAATAATTGTTGAACAATTAGGAGTTGCAGAAACTGCAGTTACAATGGAAGCATCTTTTATAGATGATTTAGGAGCTGATTCATTAGATATAGTTGAATTAGTTATGGCATTAGAAGAAGAATTTGATATAGAAATTCCAGACGCTGATGCAGAAAAAGTTGTAACAGTAGGAGATGTAGTTGACTACATAAAAGAAAACGTTAAATAAAAAAGGGGAAGTTTAATTAAAAACTTCCTTTTCATTTTGTTATAATTTAATTTTACAAAATAGACTCCATGCTAGGTATAAGATTATTTATTAGATATTTAAAATAATCAAAAGACGATTTTTTTCTAATAGTGTTGTTAACTATAATATCTAAGTTTATTATGTCAGTATCTTTTATAGATAAATTTAAGTTGCCTATAGGAGTATTTGCATATATTGGACTATCTATATTATAGGTACAATTGATGTTTACATCAATATCCTTAATATTTTCCTTTTTTATAGGAATCTTATTGTTTTCAATTTTAGATAATGAAATATCTAAATTATTTGTAATACCTTTATTTATATTAAATTTTGACAAATTGTCATTTTTCCAAGTGTTAAATTTAGAATTTATAATATCATAGATATCAACCATTTCATAATTTTTATAAGCATACTCAATTAACTTAATACTATCTTGAGTCCTGAATTTTTTGGTATCACAACCCAAAACTACACAAATAATATCTAAATCATTTCTTTTACAAGCAGTTACTAAACAGCGATTTGCACCATTAGTAAAGCCCGTTTTTATTCCATATACACCATTTAGATTTCCTAATAATTCATTTGTATTTGATAAGTTTTTAGGATATCCATTAATTGTAATAGTATAATTTTTAGTTCCTACAATTTTTGCAAAAGTAGGATTTTTTAGGGCATAGTTGGAAAGTAAGGCTAACTCATATGCGGTTGTATAATGATCATCAGAATCTAATCCATGAGGAGATTCGAAATTAGTATTTGTTAAACCTAAATCTTTTGCTTTATTATTCATTAAATTACTAAATTCGGATATACTTCCAGCACAGCTTTCAGCTAAGGCTACTGCAGCGTCATTTCCAGAACAAAGCATTAGTCCATACAATAAATCATGTATGGTAATTTTGTCTCCTGTTTTTAGACCTAAACGTGAACCGCCTGTTCCAGCAGCTTTTTTAGAAACTTCAATAGTATCATTTAGATTACAGTTTTCTATAATAACAGTTGCAGTCATGATTTTTGTTGTAGAAGCCATTTTTACTTTTGATTTCTCGTTTTTACCATAAAGAATGTTGTTGCTTAATCTATCTAATACTATACAAGACCTAGAATTTATATTTAATGATGTTTCATTAATAGAAGTTTCAATAGTATTGTTAAGTTCAGTTTCATCATTAGCATTATATGCATCAGAAGCAGTTTCTATATCGTCAGCATAAATGCTGGAAAAAGAAACACAAATTAATATGGTCAAAAAAGTTAATAATATTTTTACGAATTTATGATTAATAGACATTTTATCACCTATAAAAATATATTAAATTTATA
>CAQRYF010000090.1 GCA_948875265.1 uncultured Clostridia bacterium | reverse complement strand
CAACTTTTTTCATTAAATTTTTTGCTGCATTTTCAGCATATAATTCTTCATTTATATAATTATATATTTTATTCATTTCTTTATATGCTGTTGATACAATTATTACTTTGTATTTATTAATATTTATATTTTTGTCTCAACTCCTTAAAAGCAATATTTGATTCTATCCCTTCTTTATTCTCAATTTCTTCTTCTGCTCTCTTTAATTTTTTAATTATATCTTTTCTCTCATTTTTTCTATTGTGTTCTTCCATATTTGCAAAAATTACATTATTTTCACTAGTTACTATTTGCTCATATTTATTTATTTCCGCTTCTATTGCCTGAATATTTGTTGTCTGTTGCATATTTATACACCTCTCTCTTATTTATATTATTAACAATCTAACATAAAATTACTTGTTTGCAAATTTGCTTTTACATATTTACTTTTGTTTTCATTGGTAATCTATAATTTCAATTTTTAATTAATACAAAAAAATACATTTAAGATTAAAAAATATTTAAGATTAGAAATAAATGAATTAATTATATATTCTCATTAAAACACAAAATGCCAAAATTTGCAATTAATTTTCATCGCAAATTTCGACATTTATTAATACTAAAAAAACCTTTTCTTTACTTTATTTAAACTTTTCAACTAATTCATCTACAGTAATAGTTGTTCTTTCTCCAGTTTGTATATTTTCAAGCTCTATATTTTCTCCCTCTTGTTTATCACCTATTACTACTAAATATGGAGTACCAAGTATTTTACAGTCCTTAATTTTTGCCCCCATATTTAAGTTTTCTCTATCATCAATTATAGCTCCTATTCCTTCTTTTTGTAATCTTTCATATAATTCATTTGCAAATTTTACTTTTTCTTCATTGTCCATTTTTGGAACAATTTGAATTCTATATGGAGCTACTGATTCTGGTAATGAAAAACCACATGGTCCCCATTTAGAATCATTAATCAAACATTGTTCATATAGAGCTGCAACAGTTCTACTTACACCAATTCCATAGCATCCCATATAATATAATGTTTCTTTCCCCTCTTGATTTATATATTTACCATTCATCATTTCAGAATATCTTGTTCCTAATTGGAATATATGTCCTAATTCCATTGTTCTGATTTCTTTGAAGTTTGAAATATCTTCTATCCCATATTCTTCTTTTAAATATTCTTGATAATTTTCTTTTTCTAATATTTCTGTATTTAATCCAACTCCTGTTTCTTCATTATAAAGAATCTTATCTTCGCCTTGCTCAGAAATAAGCATAAATTCTTCTGATTTTTTTCCTCCCATTGCTCCATTATCAGCAACTATTGGAATTACTTTCATACCTATTCTTTCAAATATCTCTAAAAATGCATTTCTTGCATTTTCATAAGATCTAGACATTCCCTCTTCATCTGCATCAAAACTATAGGCATCTAACATTGGAAAAGATTTTCCTCTTAATAAATATCCTCTTGTTCTAATCTCATTTCTATACTTCTCTCCAATTTGATAATATGTTACTGGTAAATTTTTATAAGATTTTAATTTTTCTCTTGCGAATTCTAGCATTGCTTCTTCACCTGTTGGAGCTAAACAAAATGTTCCTTTGTTAGATTCTGTTATTAACATAGTTCCATCATCTACATAGTGGTCATATCTTCCTGAATTTTTCCATATTGTATCTGGTTGCAATGTTGGAAGTAAAACTTCTATACACCCATATTTATTTAATGTCTCTACAATTATTTTTTCCACATTTCTTCTTACTAACAATGGAACTGTGTTATACCCAAATAATCCTGCTCCATATTGTACTAATTGTCCTGTTTGTAATAATATACTTTGTCCTGGATACATTTCATCTATATTATTTAGCTTTACAGTCCCCATTCCTGTTCCGTGATAATCTCATATAAATTCCTCTTTTCTATTAATTTTCTTTCTTGTTTATTTCTTCTATTTTATTTTCTTCTCCCTCATCCCTTTCGGGTATTGGCTCCTCTTTATTAATATCTTCTTTTTCAACTAAATCCTCAATGACTATTTGTTGATTTTCATCTAATTTATATCTTGGCAATTCTGGTAAATCCTCTAAAGACGAATATCCAAACATTCTTAAAAAATCACTTGTTGTTTTATATGACATAGGTTTTCCTGGTAAATCTATCTTACCAGCTTCTTCAATTAATCCATATTCTAACAATTTATATACACATGCATCTGCCGAAACTCCACGTATCGATTCTATTTCAGCTCTTGTTATTTTTGGATTATATGCAATTATTGATAAAGTTTCTAATGCTGCATTAGATAAATTAGGCTTATTTCTTTTATCTAATACCGGATAAATATATTCATATAATTCCTTCTTTGTACATAATTGATAACTATTATCAATCTTTACTAATTCAATTCCCCTATCTTGATTTTTATATTCTTCTTGCATACTTGCTACAACGTTTTCTATATCTTCTTCTGGAAGTTCTAAACTTAAAACTAATTCATTTTTTAAAACTGGTCTCCCTGCTGCAAAAACAATCCCTTCTATTATTGACTTTATTTTATTTATATCCATAAATTCCCCTTCTTATATTTATTAACTAATAGTATTATTATGACAAAAAAATACTAAAATGTCAATATTTTCAGCATTTTTCGTTAGTACAATTTTTATAATAATTTACTAAGTTAATTATATAAAAGGATTTCGAAATTTACTATCTCAAAATCCTTTTTATCAAATATCATTGTTTTAGTTATCCATATCATCAATTCTTATCGTCTAAACACTTATCCTATAATTGATTTACAAATATTATAAGTTTTCTATTTCTTCTTTTGTTAAGCCTGTTACTTCTATTATTTCTTCTATTTTCATTCCTAATTCTAATAGTTTCTTTGCTATTTTTCTTGCATTATTCTTTTCACCTTCCTTTATTCCTTCCTTTATTCCTTCTTTTCTACCTTCTTCTTTTCCTTCTTGTATTCCAATTTCTTTGCCTCTTTTTTCTGCTGTATACATTGTATAATTATATTCAAATATGGCCCTTTGTC
>CAQRYF010000089.1 GCA_948875265.1 uncultured Clostridia bacterium | reverse complement strand
CATAAATAAAATTAAATTAAAAAATTTCAGAAACTATGAAGAACAAGAAATAGAATTAAATAAAAATATAAATATATTTTATGGAGAAAATGCACAAGGAAAAACAAATATAATAGAATCAATTTTTTTGTGTAGCATGGGAAAATCTTTTAGGGCAAAAAAAGATAGAGAAATGATTAAATTAAATGAAGGGAATGCTTTAGTAGAAATAGAATATGAAAAAACAGATAGAGACGGAAAAATAAAATTTGAAATATCAGATAAAAAAAATATATATATAAATGGAATAAAAATAAAAAAATTAAGTGAATTATTAGGAAATATTAATATTGTAATTTTTACTCCTGATGATATTAATATATTAAAAGGTGGACCACAAAATAGAAGAAGATTTTTAGATATTATGATAAGCCAATTAAGACCTAATTATATGTATAACTTAAATTTATATTTAAAAACTTTAGAGCAAAGGAATAAATATTTAAGACAAATAAAAGATGAAAACAAAGATGAAAATTTATTAGATATTTGGGATGAGAAATTAGCTGAATATGCTTTTAATATATGTAGCTATAGAACAGAATTTATAAATAAAATAAAAGGTAAAATAAAAAATATTCATAGTGAAATTACTGATAGTAGAGAAGAAATAGAAATTGAATATATAACAGAATGTGATAAAAAACAAAAATATTTAGAATTACTAAAAAATAGAAGAAAGTTAGATATAATAAAAGGTTTTACAACAAAAGGTATACATAGAGATGATTTTATGATATATATAAATAAGAAAGAATTAGATATATATGGATCACAAGGACAACATAGAACAGCAATACTTTCTTTAAAGTTATCGGAATTAAATATTATATATGATGAGATAGGAGAATATCCAATTTTATTATTAGATGATTTTATGTCTGAATTAGATGAAAAAAGAAGAAGACATTTTTTAGAAAAAATAGACCATACACAAGTTATAATAACATGTACTGATAAAATTGATATTGAAAATAAAAATATTTTAATATATAATGTGAAAGAAGGAAATGTTTTTAATGAAAATAATTAAAAATAAATTGAATATAAAAGAATTATTTATTAAATAAAACAAGGAGGAAAAATAAATGGAAAAATACGATCATAAATATGGAGCAGAACAAATACAAGTATTGGAAGGTCTTGAAGCCGTAAGAAAAAGACCAGGTATGTATATAGGAAGTACATCAGTAAGAGGTCTTCATCATATGGTTTATGAAATAGTTGATAACTGTGTTGATGAGGCTTTAGCTGGCTACTGTAGTGAAATTAAAATAGAAATAGAACCAGGAAATATAATTAGTGTTGAAGATAATGGTAGAGGTATACCAGTTGAAATACATCCAAAAACAAAGATATCTACAGCAGAAACCGTTTATACAGTATTACATGCTGGTGGAAAATTTGGAGGCGATAGCGGATATAAAGTATCAGGAGGACTTCATGGAGTAGGAGCTTCAGTTGTTAACGCATTATCAACATGGACAGAGGTTACAATAAGGAGAGATGGCGGATTATATCAAATGTACTTTGAAAAAGGTAAAACTATTAAAAAGTTAGAAAAAATAGGAGAAGCAAAAGGTACAGGAACAAAAGTAAGATTTTTAGCAGATGACACAATTTTTGAAAGTTTAGATTATGAATATGAAGTTTTAGAAAAAAGATTTAGAGAAATGGCATTTTTAACAAAAGGATTAAAAATAACAATAGAAGATAAAAGAGAAGAAACACCTAAAAAAGCAGAGTTTTGTTTTGAAGGGGGATTAAATTCTTTTGTAGAATTTTTAAATAAAAATAAAGATAAATTACATAAAACACCAATTTATATAGAAAAAAATGGAGATATCCCTGTAGAAATAGCAATACAATATACATCAAGTTATTCAGAAAATATATATACATTTGTTAATAACATTAATACAATAGAAGGTGGAACACATTTAGAAGGATTTAAAAGATCACTAACAAAAGTATTTAATGATTATGCTAGAAGTCATAATATTTTAAAAGAAAAAGACAAAAACTTACAAGGTGAAGATATAAGAGAAGGAATAACAGCAGTTGTTTCAGTAAAAGTAAAAGAACCACAATTTGAAGGACAAACAAAAACAAAACTTGGAAATAGTGAAGTAACAGGTGTTGTTCAAAGCATGGTAAATGAAGCTTTATCAGCATTTTTAGAAGAAAATCCAAATGTTGCAAAAGCAGTATTAGAAAAATGTATAAGTGCTTCACGTGCAAGAGAAGCTGCTAGAAAAGCAAGAGAATTAGTAAGAAAGAAGAGTAGTTTAGAAACAAGTACGTTACCAGGAAAATTAGCAGATTGCAGTAGTAAAAATGCTGATGAATGTGAAGTTTATATAGTTGAGGGAGATTCAGCTGGAGGAAGTGCAAAACAAGGAAGAGATAGAAAATTCCAAGCAATATTACCTTTATGGGGAAAAATGTTAAATGTTGAAAAAGCAAGAGCAGATAAAATATATGGAAATGACAAATTAAATCCAGTTATAGTAGCAATAGGAGCTGGTATAGGAGCAGAATTTGATATAACAAAAATAAGATATGGAAAAGTAATAATTATGGCAGATGCAGATGTTGATGGAGCACATATTAGAACATTATTATTAACATTTTTCTTTAGATATATGAGACCATTAATTGAAAATGGAAATGTATATTTAGCACAACCACCTTTATATAAATTATCTAAAAAAGGAATGGAAGATGTATATTGTTATACAGACGAAGATTTGGATAAAGCTTATAAGGAATTAGAAGAAAAAGGAATATCAAGAGAACAATTAGGACTACAAAGATATAAAGGTCTTGGAGAAATGAATCCAGAACAACTATGGGAAACAACAATGAATCCAGAAACTAGAACATTAGTAAAAGTAACTATGGAAGATGCGATAAAATCAGATGAAATATTTACATTATTAATGGGAGATGAAGTAGAACCAAGAAGAGAATTTATACAAGCAAATGCAAAATATGTAAAAAACTTAGATATTTAATGTCCTATTGGGGACGTTTCTTAATAGGACATGTTCATAAAAAGAAATATATTTAAATATATAAATAAAT
>CAQRYF010000088.1:2052-3154 GCA_948875265.1 uncultured Clostridia bacterium | reverse complement strand
CCTCTCTGTTATTACTTCGATATGAAACCAAGAGAATTTTGGAACAGTACATATAGAGAGGTCAACATTTATATTCAAACTCATTTAGTCAAGATAATTGATGATTTAAAACGTGAAATAAATCTTCAAGAAGCGGTTACAAATAAACTAATAAAAGCTGATAGTATGAGTAAAAAACCTAAAATAGAACTAATAAGAGACAATTATAAGGAATTATTTAAAGAAGAAAAGCACGAAATAACCCCAGAAGAAATAACAAGAAGAATGAGAGAGATTATGAAAGCTCAAAAACAACAATAAAGCTTGCATAATTTGTAAAATAATGTTATATTCTTGTTGGAGGGGATACATATGGGAATGTTTGATAAAAATTACGAAAAATCAGCTCAAAATACTTACGAAGAAATAAAGAAATACTTAAAACCAAAAAACGGAAATAAATATATATTATTGATTCATACAGGAATTACAAATGGGAATAAACCAGAAGCACTATATACGATAAAAATAAATGAAATTGTAGAAAACATGCAAAATGATGGATATGAAATTATAGATATAAAATTAGAGATTGGTGGAACTCAGGGATTATCTTATGAAACCTTAATTGTATATAAATAAAACACTTACTTAGGTAGGTGTTTTTCAATTGCAAAAATAATTTAAAAAAATTCTAAAATACCTCTTGACTTTTTGGAACTCATTATATATAATTACATTGTGGAACTCAAAAAGTGAGGTGATTATATATGAGTCCGAAAACGGGAAGACCTAAAATAGATAATCCAAAAGAATTTGATGTTAAAGTGAGATTTGATAAAAAAACTCATGATAAAATTTTAGAATACAGTAATAAAAATAATATAACTAAAGCAGATACAATAAGAAGAGGTGTAAATCTGTTATTAGGTAATAAAAAATAGATACAATCTGAAAGTGTTTTGGCGAACACAGATTATATCTATCCCAACAGAGATTAACTCTATCTATGAAATATTATATCATAAATAGAGGAATCTCGCAAGAAAATTTATTAAATTTAAGGAGGTTCTTTTTATTATGGCAAAATTAGAATTTTATTTTAAGAAAAAAGAAGAAGATT
>CAQRYF010000088.1:774-2042 GCA_948875265.1 uncultured Clostridia bacterium | reverse complement strand
AATATTAGCAACCAATGGAGAAAAATATAAAAAGGTATTAAAAAATGCTAATAATATATTATCATTATTAAAAATTATAATATCTAAAAGTAATGAAAAGTATATTAAAACAGGACCTATAACTAAAATAGAACATAGATATATTACAGAAGAAACAGTACAAGACCAGATAAAAAAGTTGTCGGAATTATATAAAGATGGCGTATTGACGGAGTATGAATACAGCATAAAAAAACAAGAATTGTTAGAAAAGATAAAATGAATTAAGCAAGACACTTACAGAAAAAGTAGGTGTTTTTTAATTGCAAAAATAATTTAAAAAAATTTTAAAATACCTCTTGACTTTTGTGTGAACATATTATAATATATATGTGTGAACAAAAGTGAGGTGAGAATAATAGAAAATAAAAAAATGGGTAGACCTACTAATAATCCTAAAAATGAAGAGTTGAAGGTAAGAATATCTCAAAGCGATAAAAAAAAATTGGAATACTGTATTAAAAATGGTAATAAAAATAAATCTGAAATTGTTAGAGAAGGAATAGACAAGGTCTATAATGAACTAAAGAAATAAAAGAAGAAACCCGTTACATATCTTGGCGGATACACGAGTTTCTCGAGTGTAAGAAATTTGTTTCCTACAAATATATTGTATCACAAGTAGGAACAAATTTCAAGTAAAATTGAAAGGAGTTCTTTTTATTATGGCAAAATTAGAATTTTATTTTAAGAAAAAAGAAGAAGATTGGACAAACTTAGAAGAGACAGATTTATTAACAGACATACGTAATGGCAATTCAACAATGTATATAGGAACAAAAGAAGATAGAACTTTAAAAGAAATGGCTGAAGGAGTTCAAGAACAATTAAGAAAAAGAGAATTATTAAGACAAGATGAAGAGCTAGAAATGACAGAGTTTAATAAAAATATTATTGGATTTGAACAAGAAAAAGGCAAGAAAGTAGATGCTACAGTATATAGCCTATGCAAGTTTGGATATGAAGCAGTTAAAGAAGGAAAGACAACGTGGGAACATCTAATTAAGATACTAGAAGAAAGTAGGTGTTCAGAATGTATGTAACGAATATATGGGGAATTTTATTCTGTATTTATTTTCCTACTTTGTTAGCCGTATATGGAGCATATAAAGCAGGAATAGAAGAAGGAAAGAAAAGATATTTTAATAGTTTTAAAAGAAATAATCAAAGGAGGAGAAAATAGTATGAATGAATTACAAATATTTAAAAATGAAGAATTTGGAGAGATT
>CAQRYF010000088.1:0-765 GCA_948875265.1 uncultured Clostridia bacterium | reverse complement strand
GAGAAAATAGTATGAATGAATTACAAATATTTAAAAATGAAGAATTTGGAGAGATAAGAAGTTTAGAAATAAACAATAAACCATATTTTGTGGGGAAAGATATAGCAAAAGCATTGGGATATAAAAACACGAAAGATGCTTTGATAAATCATGTAGATGAAGATGACAAAAAAATTATTCAAAGGTCGGAAATGGCGACCATTGAAAATCATATCCCAAAAGAAATATTACCAGTAAATTTTGTTAGTGCTGAAATTCCTAATAGAGGACTTACAATAATCAATGAATCAGGTGTATATGCATTAGTATTTGGAAGTAAATTGCCAAACGCAAAACAGTTCAAAAGATGGGTAACAAGTGAAGTATTACCATCTATAAGACAAACAGGAGGATATATAGCAGGAGAAGAAAAAATGACAGAAGATGAACTTATATTGAAAGCCATGAATGTATTAAATATAAAAGTTGAAAATCTAAAACAAAAAAATAAACAATTAGAATTAGATAATGAAAAACAAAATCAATTAATAGGAGAATTAAAACCAAAAGCAGATTATACAGATAAAATTCTAAGCTCTAAAGGAACAGTCACTATAAATGCAATAGCAAATGATTATGGATTAACAGCTATAGCAATGAACAAAAAGTTACATGAGCTAGGAATACAATATAAACAAGGAGATCAATGGTTATTATATAGAAAGTATAGAGCTTGCGGATATACACATAGCAAAACAATACATTTCTATCGCAGAGACGGAAGAC
>CAQRYF010000087.1 GCA_948875265.1 uncultured Clostridia bacterium | reverse complement strand
AAAATGAGAAATTTTTTCTCATTTTAAGACCCGACCCCAAAACAGGATTAGCTCCTCAAAAGATCAATCCAAGAATAATATATACGTTTAGACATAGTAAATAAATTAATTTTCTCTACATTGTTTTTTGCTATAAGATTAACATTTCCTATAGGTTCGCCGTTCTATTGTGAAAGTTACTTCGCCAAGTTTTTGACCGCTTGAAATAGGTGCAGAGATGTTTTCTTCTATACTTAGATTTTGTTCTATGCTTTTTTCCTTACCTTTTTGCATTAGAGCACCTGCATCATTTTCAAAAATTATATCTACATTATTTATAACACCTTTATTAACATACACATTGTTTACAACGTCATTTTTTTTACCAAACTGTTTGAAAGAAAATGTATTAAAACCATAATCTAATAATTTTTGAGCTTCTGCGAAACGTATTTTAGTAGAAGGTGCTTTCATTATTACAGCAATTAATGATAAATTGTCACGAGTCGCACTTGCAGATAAGTTATATAAAGCTAGAGAAGTAGAACCTGTTTTTAACCCTGTTGCTCCTTTATATGTTCTTATTAATTTATTTGTATTGGATAGTTGGGATTTTCCGATCACGTAATGTATCCATCCAAATAGTTGTGTAATTAGTTATATTAGAATGTTTGTTTAATAATTCTTTAGACATTAAAGCAATATCATATGCTGATGTTACATGACCATCTTCATCTAATCCATGACAATTTTTGAAAGTAGTATCATTCATACCAAGCTGTTTCGCTCTATCATTCATCATTTGTACAAAAGCTTCTTCAGAACCTGCTATATACTCACTCATTGCTACTACACAGTCGTTAGCAGAATTTACACAAATAGCTTTTAGCATCTCATCTACAGTCAGAGTTTCTCTAGGGTCTAACCAAATTTGAGATCCACCCATAGAAGCTGCATTTTCACTACAAGGAACATTATCAGTTAGAGATATTTTACCACTATCTAATGCTTCCATAATTAATAAGATACTCATTACTTTGGTTACTGAAGCAGGTTTTAATTGTTCATGAATATTGTGAGAATATAGAATTTGGCCAGTAGTTTGCTCAATTAATATACCAGCTCCAGATTCTAGATTTAATGAATTATTACTATCAGATTCATCAACAGTAGGTTCTGCATTTGTACTAACAGTATTATTTGATATTTCATTTTGGTTATTAGACCAAACAGGAACAGAGTCAATAGCAAATACTACACTATAAAAAGAAAGAATAACAAGTACAAGAACAGTACAAAATATATTAAATAGAAATTTATTACAATGCATAATACCCTCCTTAAAAATTAATTAGTAAATAATATTCTAATACTAAACAAATTATTACAAGAGAGAATGCTTTATAAGATATAAAAATAAGACTTTTGTATACTAAATATAAAAGTCTTATTTTATGAGAGTAATATATTATAAAGAACTAATTAAAATTAATTATTAAATATCTAATATTTTAACGCAAACAAAGTTACAGATACATTTTTTCCATTAGAAGAACAATTTATTTTGATATCATTTCCAGAGTTATTTCTAAATTTAAAATCATAGCTACCATAAGCAACAGCTGCATCTTTACCATTAGTAATATAAGGAACTTTATTACTATGCTTATGTCTTTCTGTCACAACTAAATTAGGTGCAGCTAGAACAGCATTATATAATGTGGTACTTATTTGACAATTTCCGTCCCCCAAGTCCTTTTTTCTTTTTTCCATTATTATCAAGAATATCAGCTTCCTGATACCCTTTACTTGTAGAAGCCTGGCCTACAGTATTACAGAATGAAAAAGTAGCTCCATTTTTTACAACAGTTCCATTTAAAGTATTACATGTTATATTTATATTGTTTTGTCTTGCAGTATCTTTGTCATATATTTTAGTAGAAAATGTAGCTATTTGTTCTTCTTTAGGTTGAACAGGTGGTTTATTTACATTTTGACTATCATTATTGTTTTTATCAGTATTAGAATTATCATCAGAAGTATTGTTATTGTTTGTATCATTCTGTTCTTGGGAATTATCCTGATTTGTAGAAGTTTTATTAGCTTCATAATTGTTAGTATTATTTATACCATTGTTAGAAGGATTATTATTTTTGGAAACAAAGAAGAAAATTCCTCCACCAATTAGTATTACTAAAATAATAGATATTATAATCCAAGTTTTTTTATTCATCTTAATCACCATAATTATTGTAACCAAAAAAACTAAAATTATTGACTTTTTATGAAAATAAAAGTATAATTAATATGTATTATTTTTAAAGGAGTAAAATTATGCTTGCAAAATATTGGAAAAAAATAGGAATGTTGATTTTAATAATAGCTTGTGTATTTAATATAATGGGAAAATTAGTAAATAAGTTATCACTAAATAAAGAAATGTTATATTCAGCAGAGTATATGTATGAAAACAAAGAAAATGAAAAAAATGAAAATAAAACAAATTAGGACTTGAAAAAAAAATAAAAATATGTTATGATAAAAAACAGTCATGTTATTTAATTCGAGAAAGAGGTGAACATAGATGAAAAAAGATATACAACCAAATTATAACCAAACAACTATTACATGTGCATGTGGTAATGTTTTAGAAGTTGGTTCAACAAAAAAAGATTTAAAAGTAGATGTATGCTCAAAATGTCATCCATATTGGACAGGTAACCTAAGACAAGAAACAGTTGGTGGTAGAGCAGACAGATTTAAGAAAAAATATGGTCTTGCATAAGAAGATAAAAGAGGTAGAAGCAAAAGCTTTTACCTTATTTTTTTAATATTAGTAAAATGCCTGAGAGATTACAATTATATTGTTAAAAAATTGAAATAAGAGAATGTCGAAAAATGCTGGAAATTGCGATGAAAAATAATTGCAAATTCTAGCATTTTATGTTTTAATAAGAACATGCAATAAATATTTTGAGGATTGCATAATTTAAATAAAGAAAAGTTTAAAATCTAAAAATTTAATCTATAAAAGTTAAAAATTGTTATCAAAGATTCAGATTTATTTAATCAAATATTTATAAATTCAAATAAGTTTAATTCGATAATAAATTAAGAACAAGAAAGTTAGTTATAAAATTTGAAACTAAAAAATTAAAATCAAACTTTAATTCTAAATTATCAATAAAGTAGAAAATAAAGAAAGGAGGTATTTTGCGAT
>CAQRYF010000086.1 GCA_948875265.1 uncultured Clostridia bacterium | reverse complement strand
TTAATAAATTATTATTAAAATTAAAAGAAAAATCTAAAAAATCAGATAAAGAAATAGTGAAAACATCAATAAAAGAAACATATAAAGAATTCTTTATAAAAATAATACCAATATGTATAACAGTTATTATTTTCTGCTTTATAAAATGGGTTCCTATTAGTAGTTTTGGAATGATAATGTTCTGGGGAATAACATTAATTGCAATATATAATTTTATAGTAACAAATAGTTTATTAAAAATAGAAGCAGGAAAATAAGGAGGATAAGAAATGAAAAAAGTTAGTAAAAAAGGTAAAATAATATTTGCAATAATTTCACTTATAATAATTGTAGGAATTGCAATGACACTAACAGTAGGGTTGAATTATGATTTGAGATTTCAAGCAACTAAAAAAATAGAGTTATATTTACAAAAAGAATTTGAAGTATCTGATATAAAACAAATAACTAATGAAACAATACCAAATCAAGATGTTATTATTCAAAAAGTAGAAGTATATGAAGATACTGTAAGCATAATTGCAAAAGATATAACAGAAGAACAAAAAGCAAATCTAATAACAAAAATAAATGAGAAATATGGAACTGAATTATCAGCTGACAGCATACAAATTACAACAGTTCCAAATACAAGAGGAAGAGATATAGTAAAACCATATATAGCTCCATATGCTATTGCGACTATTGTTATATTAGCATATATGGCAGTTAGATATTATAAATTAAATTCAAGTAAAGTTGTACTAAAAGCTACACTAATATTAATTATTGCACAAGCTTTGTTATTAAGTCTTATAGCAATAACAAGAATGCCAGTGGGAAGATTAACAATGCCTATGTCAGTTACAGTATATATATTAACTCTAATTGCATTAACAAGTGAATTTGAAAAACAATTAGATGATATGAAAGTAAAAGAAGAAAAAAACAAAAAATAGGATATATAAATGAAATAAAGGAAATTTAGGAGTATTCAATAAATCGAATACTCTTTTTTATGCAATTTTTATATGCAATTTACAAATTCTGAAATTTTTCTCAAAAAACTGTACAAATTTAAAAAAGTAATGATATAATGATAAGCAAAGATGAGTCAAGAAAACGGAGGAAGAAATGGGGAATATAGTATTATTAGATGAATTAACAATAAATAAAATAGCAGCAGGTGAAGTTATAGAAAGACCAGCAGCAGTAATAAAGGAAATGGTAGAAAACTCAATAGATGCAGGAGCAACAAATATAACAGTTGAAATTAAAAATGGGGGAATATCTTACATAAAAGTAACAGATAATGGAAAAGGAATAGCACAAGATGATTTAGAAATAGCATTTGAAAGACATGCTACTAGTAAAATAAGGTCAGCTGATGATTTAAGTACAGTTACATCAATGGGATTTAGAGGAGAGGCTTTAGCAAGTATTGCAGCAATAGCAAATGTTGAGATGATTTCAAAAACAAAGGAACAAGAGATTGGATATAGAGTGGTTGTAGAAGCGGGAAATATTTTGGAAAAAGAAGAAGCAGGATGCAGAACAGGAACATCAATCACTGTAAGAAACTTATTTTTCAATACTCCTGTAAGATATAAATTTTTAAAGAAAGATTATACAGAATCAGGATATATTGAGGATGCAATAACAAGGATAGCATTAGTAAATCCTAATATAGCAATAAAATTAATAAACACAGGAAAAACGGTTATACAAACAAATGGAAATGGAGATTTAAAAAGCGTAATATATAGTATTTATGGTAAAGATATTGCAAATGGTATAATGGAAGTAGAATATAAATATGAAGATATATTTGTTACAGGAGTCATAGGAAAGCCAGAAATAGCAAGGTCAAATAGGTCAAATCAATTATTCTTTGTAAATAAGAGATATATAAAAGATAAAACATTAACAGCAGCAACAGAACAAGCCTATAAAGGATTAATCCCAATAGGGAAATTTGGGTTTGTAGTTTTAAATTTAGAAATGAATCCTACTAAAGTAGATGTTAATGTTCATCCAGCTAAACTAGAAGTTAGATTTGAAGAAGAAAATAAGGTTTTTCAAGCTATATATCATACTATAAAAGATACTTTACTAAAAGGAGAATTGGTTGCAAATACAGAAAAAAATAGTGAAGACATAAGTGTAAATTCTATAGATAGAAGTGCTGTAAGTTTTGAGGAAAGATTAAAGAAGATAAGAGAAACAAAGAAAGAAAATCAAGGAGGGTTATTTTCTTTTAGAAAACAAAATGAAAAACAAATTGAAGAATATACAGAAGAAGAAAGTAAAATAAAAACCAATAATATTGTAGAAGATGTATTAAAACAAAAAGACGAGGAAAAAACAAAAATACAATCACAAACACAAGACTTGAAAAATCCAATAGATACATCAGATGTTTTACAACAACTAAAACAAATGAAAAAAAATATAGAAAAAGAATTACAAGAAAAAAATATTGTTCCAAATACATTAAAAGAAACAGATGTTGAATATAAAACAGACGTAGAAAAAGAAGAAAATATAATAAAACAAGCATCAAAGCAAACTTCTGAAACTGAAAAAATAATAGAAGAAAAAGAAGAACAACCAATAGAAGATGCAACAACAGTAATAGAAGGAATACAAGATGAAGAAGTGCAAAAAGAATTCGAAGAAATAAAACAAAAAATGCAAGATTTAAAAGATAATCCAAAAGTGGTTTCAGAGGACTTTAATGAAATGTATTCAAAAATGTTTGGAACATTACCAATACAAGAAGAAACAGAAGAAAAGAAAAAAGAAGATAACAAAGCAAATGCAGTTGATATAGTAAAAGATAATATAACTGTATTTGAAAATATTGAAGAATTTAAGAAACCAGTATATAAATTTGTAGGAATTGTATTTAATACATATATCATATTAGAAATTGAGAAAGAAATGTACATATTAGATCAACATGCTGCACATGAAAGAATTATGTATGAAAAAGTAAAGAAAAATTATTACAGTGAAGCTACAAAAGACTCACAAATGTTATTATTACCAGATGTTATAACATTAACACATAAGGAAATGGATATAGCAAAAGAGAATATGGACATGTTCAAAAAAGCAGGATTTACATTAGAAGAATTTGGAGAAAACACAATAAAATTAACAGGAGTACCTACTGTATGTATAGATTTAGATACAAAGGAACTATTTTTAGAAACATTAGATGAAATTAATACAGTAGCAAGAACAGCGAAACAAGAAAAAGAAGAAAAATTCATAGCAACAGTAGCATGTAAAGCAGCAGTAAAAGCTAACATGGCACTAACAACACAAGAAGTAGAAAGTTTGATGGACAAGTTATTAGAACTACCAAATCCATTTACATGTCCACATGGAAGACCAACAGTAATAAAAATGACCAAATATGATATAGAAAGAAAATTTGCAAGAAAATAATTCCCGTTTTGGGGTCGGGTCTTAAAATGGGAATTATAATTTTTATATAAATCTTTATTATATTTATAAATATTTTTA
>CAQRYF010000085.1 GCA_948875265.1 uncultured Clostridia bacterium | reverse complement strand
TGTATGCTTAGAAAAAATGAAAGGTGCTCTTTCCCACAAAAAGTTTATGCAATCTTAAAAAATGAAAAATTTGACAAATTTTCAAAAAAATAGTATAATAAAGATGTTGCCAAAAAGGAGGTAATAGATTTTTATGAAAAGAGAAGAAAAAGCTTCAATTTCTATAATGAAAATCATATGTGTTAGTATAATTCTAATTCTTATATCAGGAATAGGAGTTATGGCAGTAAACACAAATTTAAGTGATGTAAAAATAATACTTGCAAATGGTTACGAAATGACATCATTAACATCAAAAACTAAAGTTTCAGAGATTTTAGAAGAAAATAATATTGTATTGGAAGAAAATCAAAAAACAATACCAGATATAGATAGTGAAATAAAAGCTGGAGATAGTATAAAAATAACAGATAAATCATATAATGAAGTTCAAATTGCTAGAATTTCAGAAGAAGGGATAGAAACATCTTTAGAACAATTATTAGATAATTATGCTCCAATTACTGAAAAAATAGTAGTAGAGCAAGTAACTATTCCATATGAGACAATAACAAAAAATACAACTGAAACAACAGAAAATACAACAAATAAAGTATTACAACAAGGTAAAGATGGATTAAAAGAAGTAACATATAAAGTAAAATATCAAAAAGAAGTAGAAATTGAAAAAACAGTTATATCTGAAGTTGTTATAAGAGAACCAGTGAACAAAATAGTTCAAGTTAAAAAAGTTCAAACATCAAGAAGTGCAGCATTACCAAGAACTTCAAGTAATACAGCAGGTGGAGAAACATATAAAATTACAGCATATTGTTCTTGTAGTAAATGTTGTGGAAAAACAACAGGAAGAACTGCTTCAGGAACAAAAGCAACAGCAGGAAGAACAGTTGCAGCATCTGGAAAATTTGCATTTGGAACAAAATTAAATATTGGTGGACACATCTATACAGTTGAAGATAGAGGTGGAGCTATAAATGGTAACAGAATTGATATATATGTAAATTCACATTCAGAAGCATTGAGATGGGGAGTAAGATACTTACCAGTAAATGTAGCAAATTAATTAAAAAGTAATGAAAATTTAGTTATTGGAGTAAGAAAATTATAAAGTTTTCTTGCTCCAATATTTTGTTTATAACATTATTAAATTGTTATAATGCATTTATTGATATTTTATATTGTTTATGGTAATATAGTTTATAGAAAAATAAAAAAATAAGTGTCCAAAATACAGCTGAAATGCTGTAAAGGAAACGTCCCTAAGGAGATGAGATGATGAAATTAATTTCTTGGAATGTAAATGGAATACGAGCTTGTGTTAATAAAGGGTTTGAGGAATTTTTTAAAGAAATAGATGCAGATATATTTTGTATACAAGAAACTAAATGTCAGCCAGAACAAATAGAATTAGAATTTAAAGGATATAAAAGTTTTTGGAATAGTGCAGAGAAAAAAGGATATTCTGGAACAGCTATTTTTACTAAAAATGAGCCTATTACAGTTAAATATGGAATAGGAATAGGAGAACATGATAAAGAAGGAAGAGTAATAACGCTGGAATTTGATAAATTTTATATGGTAGATATTTATACACCAAATTCTAAAAGAGGATTAGAAAGATTAGATTATAGGCAAATATGGGAAGATGAGATAAGGGAATATTTGATGACACTAAATAAGACAAAACCAGTTATAATGTGTGGGGATTTAAATGTAGCACATAAAGAAATAGATTTAAAAAATCCAAAATCTAATAGAAAGAATGCAGGATTTACAGATCAAGAAAGAACAAAAATGACAGAATTATTAGAAGCTGGATTTACAGATAGTTTTAGATATTTGTATCCAGATAAAAAAGAAGCATATAGTTGGTGGTCTTATATGGGACGAGCTAGAGAAAAAAATGTAGGATGGAGAATAGATTATTTTATAGTATCTAAGGATATTGAAAATAAGATAAAAGAAGCAACAATTTATCCAGAAATAATGGGTAGTGATCATTGCCCAGTTGGACTAGAAATTGAGTTTTAGATTGAAATGAATAGGAGAAGTATAAAATGAATGAAGTAAAAAATCATTGGAAAAAGTGGATGTATTGGTTTATATTAGGTGTTGCAATGATTATAGTATATAAGGCTTTAGACAGTTTTACAGATATTATGGGTGCAATAGGTAACTTTTTTAGTATAATAAGTCCATTTTTTGCGGGAATATTTATCGCATATTTACTATATATGCCATGTAGAAAGTTTGAAGAAAAATATAAAAAGATAAAATTAAAATTCATATCAAAGAAATCAAGAGCTTTAAGCATTTTTTCAGTTTATTTAATAGCTATTATATTAGTGATAATATTAATTAATTGTATTTTGCCTGTAGTATTTGAAAGCGTGACTGACTTAATTAGTAATATACAAGTATATTATGAAACAGCTATTAATAAATATAATGAGTTACCAGAAAATTCATTAATAAAACAAGATGTAGTAAAAGAAGAAATTGCAAATATACAAAATATTGATATAAAACAATATTTCAAATTAGATAAATTATTAGCATATATAATAAGTGCGTTAGGTGCTGTAACAAGTTTATTTGATGTATTTGTAGCAGTTATTGTTTCTATTTATATATTAGCCGAAAGAGATCAAATAATGGACTTTCTAAAGAGATTTGCATTGGCAATATTTAAAGAGAATACATATAAAAATATTGATAAGTATTTTAATAATTCTAATGAGATATTTTTTAAATTTGTTGCAAGTCAATTTTTAGATGCGATAGTAGTAGGAATATTAGTAACAATTGCTATGTCAATTATGGGGATTAAATATGCACCATTATTAGGTTTCTTTATTGGATTATTTAATATGATACCATATATAGGTGCTATAATTGCAGTTGCTGTATCTGCGATTATTACATTAATTACAGGAGGATTATCACAGGCAATATGGATGTTAATAGTTGTAATTATATTACAACAAATTGATGCAAATATTATCAATCCAAAGATAATAGGACAATCATTAAAAATAAGTCCGTTATTAGTTATATTTTCGATAACAGTAGGGGGCGCATATTTTGGTATATTAGGAATGTTTTTAGCAGTACCAATAATGGCTGTCATAAAAATTCTTATTGAGGATTATATAAAATATAAGTTATCTATAAAGAAGAGAAATATACAAATAGAAGAGAAGGAGTAAGTTATTTATGTTAAAGAAATATTTATTAGTGTTTTTTATATCAATGATACCACTTATAGAGTTAAGAGGAGCGGTTCCTGTTGGGCTAAGTGGGTTATGGGGCAATGCACTTCCAATAATTCCGCTTTATATAGTTTGTATAATAGGAAATATGTTACCAGTGCCAGTTATATTCTTTTTTGCTAGAAAAGTTTTAGAATGGGGAGCAGACAAAAAGATTATTGGTAAGTTTTTTAGGTTCTGTTTAGAAAAAGGTGAAAAAGGTGGTAAAAAATTACAAGAAAAAGCTGGAAGAGGTTTATATTGGGCTTTATTCCTTTTTGTAGGAATACCACTTCCAGGTACAGGAGCATGGACAGGAACACTTGCAGCAAGTCTTTTAGATATGGATTTTAAAAAAAGTGTTGTTGCTGTTATAGCTGGTGTGATTTTAGCAGGTATTATAATGGGATTAGCTTCTGCCGGAGTATTTGGAGCTATAGGAACAATTTTTAGTTAATACATAGATTATAGATGTATGGTATTTATTAATATTTTATA
>CAQRYF010000084.1 GCA_948875265.1 uncultured Clostridia bacterium | reverse complement strand
ATTATTTTAGAATTATTATAAGTAGTAAATTTAAATTCTTTATCATCTATAATAAGAACACAAATAATACCTCTAAAATTAAATAATTTAAAAGGTATATCTGCTATTGAAATCATAAAACTAGCATTAGATTTTTGAAAGTTATTACCTTGGCACCAGATATAGGATTTAGGAAATGAACAACCCCAGTCTTTTTCTATATATCCTAATCCTTGATTAAAATTTAATTCAGTATTGTTTATATTTATTGAACCATAGGTATTACTTTTCATACTAAGTATAGCATGATTACATTCCATGAATGGAATGTAAGAAAATGGTCCCATGATGTTAGGATTTAAAAGATTAGTGTTGATATTTTTAGTATTTGAATATTTAATATTTCCATAAATACTTATATTTTTTTCAGCATCTTTTATATCTATATAAATTTTTTCTTTAGAAAAAAAGTTGTTCCCAATTTTGATGTAAAAAGGTGAGACGCTATATTTAAATTCATTAATATTATAAGGTATAAAATAGGATGAATTGTTAGTAATCACCTGAATAAATGCCTGCTTATTTTTATTAGAGATATTTATTCCTGGAATAAAAGAAATAGTATCCTTACCATTTGAGTTTTTGAAGTACCAACCTTCAAAATAATCTTTATTTTTATTTAAATATTGACTTCCCTGAAATAATTCGGGATTTTGCATTAAAAATAATCTATTCATATAAGATTATTCTTTACTAAAAATTTATTAATATTCCAAAATATAATAATATGATTGAAAAAACATATTCCTTATGATATTATAATTAATGTAAATATTGAAAATAGAGGAATAAATATGAAGTTAAAAAATAAAAGAAAAATGAGAGTAAAAAGTAAAAAAATATTAAACAGTTTTAAATATGCATTTGAAGGATTAGTAAAATCGTTTAAAACAGAAAGAAATATGCGAATTCATATATTGATAACGATACTAGTAATAATTTCAGGATTATATTGTAAAATTAATATATATGAGTGGATTATATGTGTAATACTTTTTGGAATAGTTATATCTGCAGAATTATTTAACACTGCTATAGAAACAATTGTTGATATGATAATGCCATATAGAGATAAAAAAGCAAAACTAGCAAAGGATGTTTCAGCAGCTGCTGTATTAGTACTTGCAATAGCATCAGCTATAATAGGATTAATTATATTTATACCTAAAATTATAAAAATTTTATAAAAGCCTTTTATAATTGGAAAAATGTGGTATAATATATAAAATTTAAAAGTGAGGAAAGAATAATGAATAGAATAAAATTAAAAGATAGGATATTACCAACATATACTAAAGGAGAAGAGATATTTAATATGACATCACATATAGTTGGTGGAGTTCTTGGTATTGTTGCAACTGTGTTGTGTATAGTATTTGCATCAGTAAATGGAAACGTATATGGAATTGTTAGTGGAGCTATTTATGGAGTTACAATGATTTTATTATATACTATGTCTAGTATATATCATGGATTAAGTCCAAAAAGAACATCAAAAAAAGTATTTCAAGTGTTAGATCATTGTTCAATATTTTTATTAATTGCAGGATCTTATACACCTTTTGCTTTATGCAGTATTAGAACAATAGATCCAGTTGCAGGTTGGGTAATATTTGGAGTAATATGGTCTTTAGCAATACTTGGAATTGCATTAAATGCTATAGATATAAAGAGATTTAAAGTGTTTTCAATGATTTGTTATTTGCTAATGGGATGGTGTATCATAGTAAAAGCTACAATATTACCAAAAATGTTAGGAATAAATGGGCTTATACTTTTAGTAGCAGGAGGAATAGCTTACACAATAGGTGCAGTAATATATGGATTAGGTAAAAAACATAAGTATGCTCATTCTATATTCCATTTGTTTATTTTACTAGGAAGCTTTCTACATTTTCTATGTATATTACTATATGTTATGTAATAAAATAAAACAGGAGAAAAACTTCGCCTGTTAAACATAAATCTTAATTAATTTTAGCATAAAAATAATTATAAATCAAACTTTAAAAAACAATAATTTAGTGAGAATAATATATGAAAAATAAAGATTAAATAATATAAATATAACAAAAACAATTTTTAAGGTTAATTTATAATTTGTAAAGAAATAATAGCTGTGCTAAAATAAGTATAAGTTAATAATAAGTAATTAATTTACCCTGCATAGTACGTATAGGCAGAATTTTTAGAACCAACAAACGATAAGAGGGGCCGATCTCTCAAATATGGCGTGCAAGCTCACAATAAATAGTGAGAAGCCCAGGAATATTTAGGTAGGCACCCACCTGTTTTTAGGAGCAGGTCCTTAAAAATTCAAGGCAACTGACGGCTAAGGCGGGGATTTTTTGTGGGACTTAAGGGACATTATCTATGTCCCTTAGTCCCTATTTCATATATAGCTTTTGCATATATTTTACTTGCTAAAATTAAATTATTAATATCTATAAATTCATCTGTTTGATGGCACATATCTTTATTACCAGGGAGATTAGCTCCAAATGAAATACAATTATTGAATGCTCTAGCATAAGTAGCTCCACCAATAGCTATTGGTTCTGAATTAGATCCAGTAGTTTCATTAAAAATATTACAAAGAGTTTTAACTAAATAATTATCTTTTGGTATAAATAATGAAGGTTGGAATCGTTTATCATTATAATTTAAGTTAGGATATGATTTACAATGATTTATAAAGATATTATTTATAGTATCTAAAGAAGTATTAATTGGTATTCTTAAGTTCATTCCAAATTCTAATGTTGAATTGATTAAGTCTAGTTTACCAATGTTAAGAGTGAGCTTTCCAGATTCATCTTCAAAATTAATTCTTAGATTTTTTCCATTATATTGAGTACCTATATAATTATAAAAGAATTCAAATAATTCTATGTTAATATTATAGTTTTTGAAAATCTCATGTAATACAGCCATTAATTGTGAAATTGCATTTTTTCCTAAATCTGGGTGGGCTGCATGTGCTTGTATGCCATGTGAGGTTAATTTGATTTGTTGTTCATTAATTTTATAAATATCAATTTCAAAATTATATTTATCAATAGTTCTTTTAGTAAAGTTAATAAAATCTTGTGTTAATATTTTACTATTATTAATCTCTAAAATTGTACTACAAAATTTTGGAACAACATTTATTGCATTGTTATTGCAATCTATTTCTTTTATTTTAATTATGTCATTTAAATGTATAGAATAATCCATACTAATATAAGATGTTAATATTGATTTTTCTGCATATATACAAGGAAAGTCAGCATCTGGACTAAATCCAATAGTAGGTAATTCTTCATGCTTTTTATAATAATTTATACATTTCCAGTCGTTTTCTTCGTTTAATCCTAAAATTAATCGAACTCTCTTATGAATTTTACAATTATCCATAACTGCTTTCATAGCATATAAGGAAGCAATAACAGGTCCTTTATCATCAATTGCTCCACGTCCATATATTTTATTATCAAAAATAGTACCGCTAAATGGAGGATATGTCCATCCTTCTCCTTCAGGGACAACATCAAGGTGACCGATAATGCCTATTAATTCTTCACCTTCACCGAATTCGATATATCCACAATAACCATCTATGTTTTTTGTTCTAAAACCTAAGGAATTTCCTAATTCTAACATATATTCTAATGCTTTATTAGCATTTTCTCCAAAAGGTTTTGAAGGATTATCGGAATTTTCATATACACTTGGTATTTGTATTAATTCTTGTACTTTTTTTACGATTTCTCCTTTTGAGTTTTCAATAAATTTATCTAACATATAACCAGTCCTTTCAATTTATATAATATATTATAAT
>CAQRYF010000083.1 GCA_948875265.1 uncultured Clostridia bacterium | reverse complement strand
AAGTTGCCTAATATAAACTTAATCAAAAAGTGTCTAACTTTTTGGGTTCAGTTCAATAATAGATAGTCCTCTTTTGTATAATTTTCATTTTAGTTATTAATCATTTTTATTAATGTCTTTTAATAATTCTAATTGTGATATTAATAATGATTCCATTTTAGCTTTATATATATCAAATTGTTTTTTTACATCATCTAATTCTTTTCTTTTTGCTATTATTTCACTTTGTAAATTATCTGCTTCTTTTTGTGCTACACCTTTTGCCTCATTTACTATTTGGTCAGCTTGTTGTTTTGCAACATTTTTTACATCTTCAGCTGTTGTTTGAGCCATTAATAAAGTATTTTGCAATGTATCTTCTATAGTTTTATAATGCTCTAAACTTTTATTTAATTCTTCTACTTTTGCTTTTAATTCTGTTGCTTCTTTATAGTTTTTAGTATAGTCAATTGTTAGTTCATCTAAAAAATCATCTACTTCTTCAACACTATATCCATTCATCATTTGTTTTGAAAATTTCTTATTTTCTATATCTAATGGTGTTATCATTATTTTTCCTCCTTATGAATAGACGGAAAATTAGTTTATTCCGTTATTTTTTAACCAAGAAACTGAAAGTTTGCTTTTCATTTCTTCTCTTGCCATCTCATTTGTTATTTCATAGTTTGATGGTGCTACTAAAAAGATAGAATTAGATACTTTTTGAATATATCCATCTAAAGCATATACTCCACCACTAATAAAGTCAACTATTCTTCTTGCTACATCTTTATTTACATATTCTAAATTAACGATTACAGATTTTTTTTCTTTTAAGAAAGAACATATTTCATCTGATTGTTCAAATGTTGTAGGTTGTGATATTACCATTTGTATAGCATTTGTATTTGCTTGTGGCATTGATACAACTTTGTTTTTTCTACCAAATAATCTTCTATCCTCTATTTCTTCTACTTCATCCTCATCATCATATTCATATACATTTTCTTCATCATATTCATCTGGTTCTGCTGAATCCATTCCAAATAAATCCCATACTTTATTCATTAAAGCTCCTGACATAAAAAAACCTCCTAAAATTACTTCCTTTGTTTTTGTTCACACTAAGTATCTACTTTTTTTGATATAATGTCAATGTTTTTCATGAATGTTATTAAATTTTAATACATTTGTAATATTTTTGTAATATTTTTTATTGTATTTTGTCTAAATTTGGGTTTAACAATATTTCATCATATAAAGATATTTTTTTGTATTCTAATATTTCTTTATTTGTAAAACCTAATTCTTTTAATTCATCTGTTTCATATGGTTCTACAATCGAATACTTTTCCCCTTTTCTTGTTACTTTTATCAGTATTTTACTTAAATACCCTGCTCTATTTCTCACCACATAATTTAGTCCTTCTGATTCTACTATCGCTTGATTTGGTACTTTTAATCCAGAATCATCCCACCATATTAAATCAAATGATATTTTTCTATAATTTATCAATTCTTCAATTTGTTTATCCAATTTTAATATAAGCAAAATTTCCCCTGTATCTTCTTTTACTATATTTGTTATTTCTGCTGATATTTCTACATTGTTTGATAATCTAACTTTTACTCTTTTTCCAACTTGTGTTTGTTTTGCTTCATCACTTGAAGAAATTGTAGCTATATAACAAGAAAAACCATCTATAACCTTTCCACACTCTTCGTTTGTTGCTACTATTTTTCCAGTTTTTAAATCCAAATTTTCTAAATATTCCTTATTTAATGTTTCAAAATTTTGGGTTGTAAGAGTTTCTTCTAATCCATCAACTTTATATGATACAATACCACTTATTGGTGCTTTTACATATTCTGCTCCAGTATTTAATTTACTCTCATATGTTTTTCTTTCATCAATTAATTGGTTTAAATATGAGCCTTTAGGGCTTAAAACTCCTGCTGCTTTTGCTTTTTTTGTAACTAAATTATTTATTTCTTTTTTATATTCTGATAGTTTTGCAACATCTTTAGTTTTATTTAACTCTTGAACTTTTTCATCAATTTGATTTTCAAACAACTTCATATCAGACGAAAATAGACTTGTATCACTTTTCATAACTTCCTGAATCTTCTTATCCAATTCTTCTATTTTTTGTTTTAAAGATTCTTCATTAGTACTATAATATCTAAATATAGATTCTTCTTTAGCAGCTCTTTCTCCCTCTGATTTTATTTGTTCCATTCCATTTTTATAGTTCTGTCCCTTTACTACTTTTTCATCTCTTATAACATATCCTATATTTGTCTCTTCTAAATATAGTTTTCCTTCTTCAATAGTAAATATATTTGTCGGTTGTTTTATTAGCAAGTATATTGTATATAGTATATATATTAAAATCGCTAATAAGATTACTAATATTACAATCCTTTTCTTTTGAGAAGTAACAACCTTCTTTTTATTTTTGTCTTTTTTATTATTTATTTCTTTCAATTTAAACCCTCCAAAATAATTTGTATATTATTTTGTATTTTCTCTTGTCCATCAATCCATATCGTCTGCTTATTTTTCCTAAACCATGTTAGCTGCCTTTTTGCATATCTTCGTGTTTCCATTTTTATTTTTTCTATCATTTCTTCTTTTGAACATTTCCCTTCTAGATATTCTATAACCTCTTTATACCCCAACCCTTGCATCGCTGTAGGAAATTTGTTATATTTCTTT
The DNA here is from genome assembly GCA_948875265.1 of uncultured Clostridia bacterium. Lineage (GTDB taxonomy): Bacteria > Bacillota > Clostridia > TANB77 > CAG-508 > CAG-269. Next base: position 1,232 of record CAQRYF010000083.1, on the reverse strand, counting down.
GATATCTCCTCTACTTCTTCTATCAATCCTTGTTCTATCATCATATCTACTCTTCTGTTTATTCTGTCGTATAATTTTTCTCTCTCCCAGGAAATGGCATATACTTTGTAGTCATATTCCACTTCATTTTTTCTTGATTCAATTTCTTGCTCTGTTTTATTTTTTCCTGTAGCATGATAAATTTCTAATATTCTTAATATTCTTTTCTTATCATTTTCACTTATTTTTTCAATTGCAATTGAATCAATCCTCTTTGCCTCTTCATATAAAATATTTAATCCTTCTTGTTCTACTCTATTTTCCAATTGTTGTCTATATTTTTCATCAAATTCTATGTTTTTATATTCTATTTCATAAATCAAACTATCTATGTATAATCCTGTACCACCTACTATTATCGGTACTTTTCCTTTTTTAATTATCTCTTTTATAGCTTTTTTGCTATCTCTTTTATAATCAGCAACACTATATCTTTCATCAGGAGAAACAAAATCAATTAAATAATGTTTAATATCTTGCATTTCCTCTCTAGTTGGTTTAGCTGTACCTATATTCATATCTTTGTATATTTGCATAGAATCGCAAGATATAATTTCTCCATTTATCTTTTTAGCCAGTTCTATTGATAGTGCTGTTTTTCCTGATGCAGTTGGACCACAAATTACAATTACTTTTTCTTTTTGCATCTTTTAATATCCTTTCTGACTTGATGAATTATATATTTTTAAAATCCCTTCTTGTGTATCTTTTAAATATCCACATTCAAAAAACATACAAATTAGAAAAACAATTAATATTATTACTACTCTTTTAGAAAACGTCTCTTTTTCAATTTCATTTTCATGTACTTTATTTAATAACTTTGATATATATGGCATAATAATTAGTGAATTTATCCCTGTAAAAACTGATACCAATATATTTCTTACAACTTTTTTACTATCATCATTCTGATAATTAATTCCTGTTTTTGATATATTAAATATTATTAAAGTTATTAAGAAAACTACAAATATACCTATTGCTATAAACACTACTTTTTTTGTTCTATCTATATCTCTCATGCTTTGCCATATCCATGAAATTAATATGATATATATTGCTATTATGATAATTATAATAATTGGCATAATACTCTCCTTTTCTCTTTTGAAACGATTAATTCCTGTTTTGGGGTCGGGTCTTAAAATGGGAAATTTATTAAATTTAAAATTTTCTTAAAAATATTTATA
>CAQRYF010000082.1 GCA_948875265.1 uncultured Clostridia bacterium | reverse complement strand
AAAAAATTTCTCATTTTAAGACCCGACCCCAAAACAGGATTATTCATCTTCCATTGTTTCATCATATTCAAATTCATATGTTTCTTCTATGTTATTTTTTGGTTCTCTTTTTATTGTCTTTTCTATTTTATTTGTCTCTTTTTCAATTTTATCTTCTATTTCCTTTTTATCATCTTGCTGTTTTTTCATATTTCTATCATGTTTCTTTTGCATTTCTTTTAATATTTTTTGTGTTTCTTCTTTTTTATTTTGCATATGCCTATTCATCATATTATTTGTTTTTTCAATTAAATCTGGCATATAATCTAACAATTTATCTAAAGACGATGTGTGATTTACTGGCATTAATTTTACATTATTTGACTGAATTACTAAAAATGCTATTGGATTTATTGTAACACCTGCTCCTGAACCCCCACCAAATGGTAATCTATACTGAACTTGCTCTTCTTTATCTCTTTTTGTATATTCATCTATAGTCTCTCCTTTAAATTCACTACCTCCTGATGCAAATCCAAAAGACACTTTAGAAATAGGTATTATAACAATATTGTTTGATGTTTCAATAGGTTCTCCTATAATAGTATTTACATCAACCATATCTTTAATACTATTCATAGCCGTAATCATAAGACCTTCTATTGGATGTTCGCTCATATTCCTTCACTCCTTCTTTTTTATTCAAGATATATATTATATTTATAATATGTATCATTTTTATTTCAAATATACCTGAAAGTGCTATATTTATAAGATTTTGGTTTATATATATTGGATTGATTATATATTTTTGATTTTCATACTTTTTCATTTTCTTTTTAATAATTATCGCTATTACTGTACTAATTATTGGAACAATAATTGCCGTTAAACTTGCATTTTCAGTCCCGAAATCAATGTTTAAATTAATATTTTTTATTTGTAAATTCAATTTTTTTATAGCTTTAAAAACTCTCTTATCAAATCTATTTCTATTTTGTATAAATTTAAGATTAATATTTTTAATTTTATTTTCTATATATTCATTTGATTTGAATTTTTCTATTTTTTCCTTATTTATTACTATTTTCATGATTGGTATTCTGCTTAGTATATAAAACTTTATAAGTAACTTATAATCATTATTAATATGTTTAGTATTTTGAGATGTAAATCTAAAATTAACTATTTGTATTCTTATTTTTATAGATAGAAAAAGTAATATAATTACTGTTATTAATAATAAAACAAAAAGAAAAACCAATATTTTCGCCTCCTTCTAGAGGATTTAATATTAGTTTTTCCATTATTTTCTTTTTTAAACCTTTTTACCAAAAAAATTTATACTGCTTCTTTTTTAGCTTTTTCTACTACTATATCTCCAAATAATTCTTCTTGATTTGTTTCAACTTTACTTCTTCTTGAAAGCTCTAATAGCCCACTAAATGCTGTTACTACTTCTTGTTTATTATGCTTTTTTATAGAAAATAATTTGTTAAATACAAAACTTTTCTGTTTGACTAACACTTTAAACATTTCTTTTACTTTACTAGCTACTGTATAATTTTCTACAATTGCTATTTTTTCTATATTTTTAGCATTTTGATTTAATTTAACACTATTTCTTTGAAATAGCTCTTCATATATTTTAGGAATTACTGTGTTATCATAATCTTTTTCTAACTTCTTTTTAGGTAACTTTATTTCTTCTTGCCCCTTAAATAGTCTATTAGAATAAAGTAAATAACTTTCTTTTAAAGTTTTACTTATTTCTTTAAATTTCTTATATTCTATAATTCTTCTAATAAGTTCCTCTTCAGTTAACTCTTCTTCTTCCTCTTCTTGTTTTGGTAAAAGATTTTTGGACTTCAAAAATAAAAGAGTAGATGCCATAACCAAAAATTCACTTGCTATTTCTAAATTTAACTTTTCCTGTTCGTTTAAGTATTCTATATATTGATCTGTTATCTCACTTAAATTTATATCATAAATATTCATTTTATTTTTATCAATTAAATGACACAACAAATCTAATGGACCTTCAAAATTATCTATCTTTATTGCATATTTATTTGTTTCAAGTGTTAATACTGCCATATTTATTTCTCCTTTTTTTGACCTTTTGGGGACGTTTCTTTTTAGGACATTTTACTAATTTTCAAATGCTCTATTTATATTTTCTATTTTATATCCTTTTTTTATTAAATATTGTTTTATTTCATCATCTTCCATCGAACTTGATTTTTTATATATAATGTTTGAAGCTGATTTTATTTCATATTCTTCTAATTCTTCTCTATTTTCATATATATAATCTTCAATATCATTTTTATTTAATCCTTTTGCTATAAGTTTATACTTAATTTCTTTTATTGCTAAATTTTTTAAAGCTATAAAATTATTTATTGTTTTTTGTATATATTCTTTATCATCAATATATTTGGCTTCTTTTAAATATTCAACAATATCATCCAATAAGTCATCATCTATAGTTTTTGAGAATTTATTACGAACTTCATATTCGCTTCTTTTTTTATATAATATATATTTTAATACTCTTATTTTTTCTTTATCAAATTCTTCTATTGTATACATATTTTACTTCCTTTTCCTAATATTGTTTATTTTACTATAATTGAAAACAAATATCAATAATTTATTTAAAAAAAGCAGACCCATTTTAAGAGTCTGCCATTGCACTTTTACACTTCAACTGTAGAATTGATATTTTTAAGTGCTTCTTCATTTTCCTTCAAAATTGGGAAAATGTTGGATTCTAAAAATTCTTTTACCTGTTCTGGAGCATATCCACAAAGTTTTCTTGGATTTAAAACTTCCTTCATTTCTTCTTCAGTCATATTAAAAGCATCGTCCTGAGCCATTAAGTAAATCAGATTATTATCTTTTCCTTCTTCTTTAACATGTCTTCCTGCTTCCATAGAATATACTCTAATTTTTTCATGAAGCTCCTGTCTATTTCCACCTCTTTTTACAGCTTCCATCAAGATTGGTTCTGTAGCCATAAATGGTAATTCTTCATCCAAATGTTTTTGAATCACTTTAGGATAAACAACCATACCATCCATGATATTTGTAGCTAAAATGAGAATTGCATCTGTGGTTAAGAATGCTTCTGGTAAATGTATTCTTCTACCTGCAGAATCATCTAATGTTCTTTCTAACCATTGTGTCATAGCTGTAGTAGAAGCATTAACAGACATTCCTAATACTTCTCTGCTTAATGAACACATGCGTTCACTCCTCATTGGATTTCTTTTATAGGCCATTGCTGAAGAACCAATCTGTTTTTTCTCAAATGGCTCTTCAATCTCCTTCTTATGCTGTAAAAGTCTTATATCAGATCCCATCTTATGAAGCGATTCACAAATATGTTTCAAACAATCTAGTACCTTTGTATCAAGAGTACGAGGATATGTTTGACCTGATACCGGATAAACTGAATTAAATCCAAATTTTTCTGCAAGCATTCCATCAATTTTGGAAACTTTATCATAATCGTTATTAAACAATTCTTTAAAAGTTTCTTGTGACCCTGTAGCTCCTCTGGACCCTAAAAACTTTATTCTTTCCTCGAGTTCTACTACATCTAAATAGTTCTCATATAAGTCCTGGAGCCATAAGCAAGCTCTTTTTCCTACTGTTGTGGGAGATGCTGGCTGAAAATGCGTAAATGCTAATGTTGGAACATCTGCATTTTTTTCAGCAAAATTTGCAATATTATGCATTGCACCAAGAAGCTTGGTTTCAATAAGTCTAAGAGCTTCCTTTATAAGTAACAAATCTGTATTGTCTGTTACATAACAAGATGTAGCTCCAAGATGAATAATTCCTGCTGCCTTAGGACATTGCTGCCCATATGCATACACATGAGACATAACATCATGCCTTACGACTTTTTCCCTAGCCTCTGCAACATCGTAGTTAATATCACTTATATGACTTTTCATTTCTTCAATTTGTTCATCAGAAATTTGTTTAAGTCCTAAGTCCTTTTCTACTTCTGCCAAAGCTACCCATAATTTTCTCCATGTAAAAAACTTTGTGTCAGCTGAAAACAATTTCAGCATTTCTTTGCTCGGGTACCGACCTTCTAAAGGTGATTGATAAATATCTGTTCTTTTGGTTCCCATTTTTGAATCCTCCTAATTTTTCTATTTTCTAGAATTTTCTAGAATGATAATATTATATATTATTTTACATAATATTTCAATAGTTTGTTAAATTTTATGTGATTAACTTATGATAAAATCACCCTAAGAGAATATCTGATGAAAAGT
>CAQRYF010000081.1 GCA_948875265.1 uncultured Clostridia bacterium | reverse complement strand
AATTTATATAATAAATATGATAATATTAATTTGAAAATTGATAGAAGCATAGGGGTATAAGAAAAAAAGTATTTAATTTACGTAAAATCTTGATTTTGTACTAAAAATGTAATATAATTGTAATGTAGGGAGTTTTTTTATTCATGATTTTGTAAACCTATTTCCGTAAGGGGATAGAGATGATAAAAAATACATGGAATAGAACACAAAAAAAGCCTATTGACTAAAATAAAAAATATAGTAAAATATATAACAAGAAGATATATTTAATAAGTAAGGAGAGTTTATTATGAACTTCAAAAAATTAATATTAAGTTTAATATCAATAGTAACTTTTGCTTTGATTATTTTTATGCAAAGTGTTACATATGCTGCGACAGCAACAGGAGCTGAAGTAAGATATCTAGGAATAACAGAAAAAAGACAGACTGGTAATCCTCAAATGGGATATGCAATAAAAAATCCAGGTGACAATACCAGCTCTAATAATAGAGGAACAAAATTATGGAATATTGTAAAATATAGTTCGTTAACATCTAGTGATCCAACAGATGGAAATATATATTGTTTAAAGGCTGAACATGGTATTTCTTTTTTGCAAAATAAAAGAGCTACATATAATGTGTTTTTTGATATGAAGACAGAAAAAAGCCAAATAAGTCAACTAAATAATACTTTAAAGGCATTAACAGAAGGAACTGTAGATGGTGTAGATAAATATAATGCGATATTAGCATTAGGAGATTTGCTATATATTAAGAAATATGATGATATGGTAATAGATAGTGCATCAACAGCTGAAGAAAGAACAGCATTATTAGAAGCTGCTGGCATATATGATGATATGTTAACTGATGAAGATATAATAGCTGTGCAACAAGCTGCTATATGGTATTTTACTAATTATGGTGAAGACAATAATAAATATAATTTATTTGATCAGATGTGGCTTAAATATACAACAGATGGAAAAACATATACTAGTTTAGGTGATTATCAACTTGGAACAGGTGAAGGTAGAAGAAGAGAAGCAAATGCATATTTATTATATGAATACTTAATTGATACAGCAAAAGCAAATGCATCTAAATATGCAGATACATCTAATGTAGGAGCTCCAGTATCAGTTGATACTACAACTTTAGCATATACAGATAATGGCTCAAATTGTATAGTAGGACCAATACATATTACAAAAAATAATGATATGCCATATACTATAGATTTTGTAGTAAAAAGTGGTAACAATACAGTTGATTATAAATTATTAAATGAAAATAAAAATGAAGTTCAAACAGGGACTACAGTTAAAGACTTAGTTGGAAAGAACTTTTATATATCAGTACCAAAAAGTGCAATATCAGGATTATCTGTAAATATAAATGTAAATTATAGTAATACAAAAATGACTTTATGGGCTTCTGGTTCTGCAGATGAGCAACCAGTATTTATACCAGTAAAAGAGAAAAAATCAGTACCAGTAACTCTAAATGTACCAAATGAAAAAATATTTGACTTAGCATTAAGAAAATATATTACAAAAGTAAATGATGTAGAATTAACAGGTACAAGCTCAAGAGTGCCAGATATAGATAAATCAACATTAACATCAGGAACAACAGCAACATATAAACATAAAAAAGATCCAGTATCTATTACAACAGGAGATAAAGTAACATATAAATTAACAATTTATAATGAAGGTGAAAAACCAGGATATGCTACAAAGATTGTTGATCAATTACCAACTGGATTAAAATTTAATAAAATTGTAAGTGGAAACTTTGAGTTAGATTCATATAGTGAAATAAATAATACATTAAATCTAAAGAGAAAATCAGGTAATACAACTAGTTTACCAGCATATACAAATGGAAACTTATCTTCAGAAACTATAGAAATAGAATGTGAAGTAACAGCAACACCTGATACAAAAGATTCTAAAATATTAACAAATGTTGCTTGGATATCAGAAGAAGTAAATAGTGAAGATAATACTACAATAACAAATCAAAAAGGTGAGGACAGAGATTCAGAACCAGCAACAAAACCAGATGTAAACAAAGATAATATGGAAAATTATACTGGAAATAATAATAAATCAGACTTAACAGATTCTAATTATTATTATAAGGGCGGGCAGGATGATGATGACTTTGAGAAATTAGTATTACTACCTGAATCATTTGACTTAAAATTAATTAAAAGAATTACAGAAGTTAATGGACAAAAAGTACCTGAAAGAATAGAGAATGTAGATGTAAGTAAGCTAAATACAATAGATGAAAATGGTAATATGGTAACAACTGGAGATTATGATCTAAATAAAGAGCCAGTTGGAGTAAAAAAAGGAGATATTGTTACATATACATTTAGAATATATAATGAAGGAACTATAGATGGATATGCTTCAGAAATTACTGAAGATATACCAGAAGGATTACAATTCTTATGGTCTGAAAAAGAAGGAGAAGAATTAAAAGCAGATAAAAAGATATCAGATGAGGAAAAAGCAGCTATAGAATTTAACCAAGATAGATTTTGGACATATGCTGACAAGACTTTAAAAACAGTAAAAACAGACTATTTATCAAGAGATAATGAAACTATACCAGGAGATGGAAGTAATTTAATAAAAGCTTTTGGTAAGAATGATGGAACAAAAACAGAAAAAGATATTGACTATAAAGAAATATCAATAATGTTAAAAGTAATTTCAGAAAATACAACAGGAACAACAATAAGAAATGAAGCTTGTATATCAGAAGATACAGATAAAAATGGGAATCCAATAGATGATAGAGATTCAGATACGGAAAAATGGGTAAAATATGAAGATGATGAGGACTTTGATAAAATAGTATTACAATCATTTGATTTAGCATTAAGAAAATTCATTATAGCAGTAAGTGAAGATGAAAAAATTGAAGATAAAGAATATCTAAAAAATCAAGATGGATCATATAAAAGAGCACCAGTAGTAGATACATCAAAATTAAATACTGTAGATGAAAATGGAAATATGATAACAACAGCAATATATAACCATACAAAAGAACCTGTACTTGTACAAAAAAATAATATAGTAGTATATATGCTAAGAGTTTACAATGAAGGTGATATGGATGGTTATGCAGGTGAGATAAAAGACCATTTACCAGCATATTTGGAATTTGTAGATGGTGAATTTAATAAACAATATGGATGGGAAGCATCTGAAGATGGAAGAACAGTAACAACAAAATATTTAGATAATTCTTTAATTAAAGCAGCAGAAGAATTATCACATATTGAAGAAGGAGATACTTCTAATAGCCAAAGATACAAATTATCATATAAAGAAGTTCCAATTATGTGTAAAGTAAAAGATACAGCTAAAACAAACGAAAACATAACAAATATTGCTGATATTACTAAATACTTAGATGAGAATAAAAACCCAGTAACAGATAGAGATTCACAAGAAAACAATGTAAATCTTCCAGAAGACAAAGATTTACCAGGATATAAAGATGATGAAAATGGAAATTACGTACCAGGGCAACAAGATGATGATGACTTTGAAAAAGTAATAGTAAAAGAATTTGACTTAGCATTAAGAAAATGGGTAACACAAGCAATAGTTATAGAAAATGGTAATCAAACAGTAACTCAAACTGGACATGACGCATGGGACGATCCAGAACAAGTAGTAAAAGTTGAATTACATAGAAAGAAATTAAATCAAGTAACAGTTAAATTTAGATACTCAATAAGAGTAATAAATCAAGGAGATATAGCAGGATATGCTAAAGAAGTAACAGATTATATTCCAGAAGGATTAAAATTTGTTGCAGAAGATAATCCAGGATGGACTGATGAAGGAAATAACGTAATATCAACAAGATTACTAGAAAACACATTATTACAACCAGGAGAATACGCAGATGTAGAAGTGTTACTTACATGGATAAACAATGAAAACAATATGGGCGTAATGAACAACACAGCAGAAATATCAGAGGACTATAATGAATATGGTGTACCAGATAAAGACTCAACACCAGATAACAAAAAACCAGGAGAAGACGATATAGACGACGCACCAGTAATGTTATCAGTTAGTACAGGACAAATTAGAATATACTTCACATTAGGACTTATTGTATTAATCACAATAGCAGGAGGAGTAGTACTAATTAAAAAATATGTATTATAATTCTCATTTTGGGGTCGGGTTATAAACTGTGAATAATTAAAAAATGCAAATGTTCAATTATAGACATTTGCATTTAATTATATAAATAAATGTTATGTGTGTCAATAATTTTTGATTAGGACACCCTAAAACATAAAAAATATTTCAAGAGTAG
>CAQRYF010000080.1 GCA_948875265.1 uncultured Clostridia bacterium | reverse complement strand
ATAAATAATAAAGGTGATAAAAATGGAACTAAAGACAAACTACCAATATACGTATTTTATACATCCCTTTGTGATAAAAGAGGGAAAATATCAAAAATATATCTTAAAAATGTTAAAAGATAAAAATTGCAAATTAAAGATTTTCCAAAGAGAAAAAGATATAAGAATGTATAAATATTTTTTGCCTAAAACTAGAGAATTTCTATTTTCTAGTTTTAGCCTAGGCAATAGTAAAATAAAAAGATTAGAAGAGTTGCCATTAGAAACAAGAGCAGCACTTCTTAATAAATATCCTTGTAATATATTTGAATATACATTAGATAAAGATATACAAGGAAAAGTTGATGATAAAAAGGGAATATTTTTCACAATAAGAAAAATAGATATAATTTGTTTTAATACAGGAATTTGCTTTTTAGCTATAAAAACAAATATTGAGGATTATTCAAATTTTTCAAACATATTAAACTTTAATTATAAATTTAGAGATATAAATCATGAAGATGCTATATTAGATACATATGATAATATACGTCTACAAACAGATAGTTTTTCAGATGTAGAAACATTTAAGGAGTTTATAAGAAATATTACAGGTTCTAATATAGAGGCTATGAAATTAGATATTGACACAGAAAGATTTTTAACCTATTCTTACATATGTATAGATCAAGAAAGTTGGAATAGTACAACCAGCTTTGATAACATAAAACATATTTTTATGAAATATGCTAATATATTACCAACAGATAGTAATATAAAATTAGAAGAAAGTAAAATAACTACATTTTCTAAATGGAAATATGCTAAATTGGGAATAACAAAATTAGGAATGACACTATTTTCTTCTAGTAGTGATATGAATAATTATACAATACTTCCAGATGAATATGAGAACCAATATTTATATACTTATATATTAAATCTATATAAGAAAATATATTTAAAAAAACTAGAAGCTGATTTTAAAAATCTTAAAAAAGTTAAAGAAACAAGAAAAAGATTTATAGAATTCACAAAAAATTTGTGGATACAAGAAATATCCGAAGATGAAACAGGAACAATGTTAAATAGAAAAATTACAAAAGTATTAGATTTAGAAAAATTATATAGCGAAGTAAAAAATAGGTATGATATTCTATATAAAGAATTGAACATAGAAAAGAACAAAAAATCTACTATAATAATAGCTTTAATATTAGTAATATCACTAATATTCAATATATTAAATTTTATAGTATTAGCAAAAAAATAATTTCCCAATTTGGGGTCGGGTTAAAAAATGGGAAAATGTATATTACCATTTTTTAACCCGACCCCAAATTAGGAAAAAGAGGAAAGGATATATATGAAAATAACTTGTGGTACAGATATTATTGAAATAGAAAGAATAAAAGAAAGCATACAAACTTTAGAAGATAGATTTTTAAATAGAGTTTTTACACAAAATGAAATACAGTATTGTGAAAGCAAAAAGGCTCAAAAATATCAACATTATGCAGCTAGATTTGCGGCAAAAGAGGCAGCATTTAAAGCCATATCTTGTAACTTGAATGATAAATATAAAATTTCATGGAAAGATATTGAAGTTACTAATGATAATCAGGGAAGGCCTAAATTGAATATAACTGGAGTTGATTTAACAGGTATTGAAAGTATAGATATAAGTATATCTCATTGCAAAGAGTATGCAACTGCTAATGTTACAGTTTTATATAAATAGGGATTTGAAACCTGGCCCCAAATCCTTATTTAATTTTAAAAGAAAGAAGTGGAGAAATGAAATTTTTTGACAGTCATGCACATCTAGATGATGATAAATTTAATGATGATAGAGAAGAAATTATTAATAAAATACACAATGAGAATATAGATAAATTTATTTCAGCAGGATATAGTTTAGAAGGCTCTGAAAAGGCTATTGAATTGTCAAATAAATATAAATTTATTTATTCAACATGTGGTATTTCCCCTAATGATATTCCACAAACAGAAGAAAAATTGTGGATAATGTTAGAAAAAATAGAGAAATTAGCTAAAGAAAATAAAAAAGTTGTAGCTATAGGAGAAATAGGGTTAGATTATTATTGGAACAAAGATAATAAAGAACTACAAAAGAAAGCATTTATAAAACAAATTGAGATGGCAGATAGACTTGAGCTTCCAATAGTGATTCATACTAGAGAAGCTGTAATGGATACTTTAGAAATATTAAAACAAAATAATGTGAAATGTAAAGGTGTTTTTCACTGTTGCCCTTTAAATAGAGAACTTGTAAAAGAAGGATTAAAATTAGGATTCTACATTTCTTTTGCAGGACCAATTACTTTTAAAAATTCTAAAAATGCAAATGAAATTATAGAGATGGTTCCTTTGGATAGAATATTAATAGAGACAGATAGCCCATATTTATCGCCAGAGCCATTAAGAGGTAGAAGAAATGATCCTAGAAATGTTAAATATATAGCTCAGAAGATAGCAGAGGTAAAAGGAATTGCTTTAGAAGAAGTGGCAAATATAACTTATAAAAATGCAGAAGAGATATTTAATATATAGATATGATGAATATTTATTTTATAATAAAAAATAGAGATTTGAAGCTTTGCTCCAAATCCTTATGTTTATTTTAAATTTTTTAAAGCTTCAATTCTATCTGCTGTACTAGGGTGAGTTGACCATATATTTGAAGTTTTCTTTTTGCCTTCCTTAGTATCTTTTTTAAAAGGATTTACAATATACATATTAGCAGTAGCACTATTGGCAGTTTCTAATTGATTTGGGTCATTTTCTAATTTTTCTAGAGCAGATATTAAACCATCTGGATTACGAGTAAACTCTACAGCTGTGCTATCTGCTAAAAATTCTCTTTTTCTAGATAATGCAAGTTGCATTAACGAACCAAAAATAGGTGATAAAATTAAACATATTAAACCTATCAACATTAATATTGCATTTCCTTTATCATTATCATTGTCTTTGCTTTTTCCACCCCAAAATAAAGCTCTAGAAAACATATCAGAGAGTATAACCATAAATCCTACCATAACTGAAACTATACAACTTAATCGTATATCATAATTTTTAATATGACTTAATTCATGAGCTATAACTCCTTCTAATTCATAATAATTTAATTTTTCTAGAAGACCAGTTGTAACACATATAACAGCATTTTCCGGATTTCTACCAGTTGCAAATGCATTTGGCTGATTATCTTCTACAACATATAATTTTGGTTTTGTAGTTAGACCAGAAGTTATCATTAAGGCATCTAGTATATTTACTATTTTTAAATCTTCTTCTTTTGTTGCAGGTCTAGCTTTATTTAAAGATAAAACTATTTTATCACTATAATAATATGAGCCCCAAGCTGATCCAACAGAAAAAATCATAGCTATAACTATTGACATTGTGCCAAGTTTTAAAGCATTACAAATATAATAAACTATTAAAGTAATTACTAAAATAAATATTGAGATAATTATACCAGATTCTATTTTATTTCTTTTTATATTTTCGAACATTTTAAATTCCTCATATAATAAATTTAGGTTTTTAATAAAAGATACCTATAAACTTAATCGAACAGAGTGATAATATGTGATTATATAGTAAAAGTTGAAGGTCATATAACCTCCAACCTCTTTATATTTTAGTTGTTTTTTCCAAAGTCTACTTTTACGTTTTTTCTAGCTTCATCACTTTCTACTTTAAATAAATCACGAGCTGTAAAATTGAACATTCCAGCAATGATGTTAGAAGGAAATACTTGTAATTTAGTGTTATACATAGTTACAGTATCATTATAGAATTGTCTAGAAAAAGAAATTTTATTTTCCGTATTTCTTAATTCTTCAGACAAATCTGAAAAGTTTTGATTTGCTTTTAATTCTGGATAATTTTCAGAAACAGCCATTATTGTTTTTAAGGCTGTAGATAGTTCGCCATCTAAATTAGCTTTTTCAGAGACGCTACCAGCATTAGCCCAAGAAGTTCTAAGAGCTGCTATTTTTTCAAAAGTTTCTTTTTCATGAGTCATGTAACCTTTTACAGTTTCTACAAAGTTTGGTATTAAATCAAATCTTCTTTGTAATTGTACATCTATTTGACTCCAAGCATTATCTACTTTTATTCTAGATTGTACTAAACTATTATACATACTAATAATTGCTATAATAATTACAGCTATAATTGCTATTATAATCCAAAGCATATTTTATCCTCCTTAATTATATTATATACAGTTAGATAATAACATATTAAAATAATTTATACAATAAAAATGTGAAAAAAATATGAATAAAAAGTGATATTTATAGGGATTTTAATTTTTGTTATATGACTGATGTTAAGATGAATATAGGAGCATTAGTAATATTTGTATAGTTTTTACATATAATATAATAATGGCTTTTGAGAAGAAAAGGACAAATTGTAATATGAATGAAAATTATAGCATAAATAATATGTGGGAAAAAATGAAATAAAAAATAGACAAAAGAAG
>CAQRYF010000079.1 GCA_948875265.1 uncultured Clostridia bacterium | reverse complement strand
GTACTTCAGATGGGACTTACAAATCTGATACAAAGAATAAGAGTAAACTTAAACAAATATTTTTAGGAGATTCGAGTAAAGAAGATAATGAATTATTAAATTTTGTAAGACAAAAAATAAGAGAGTATAGTAAATTGAATTTTAATATAAATAATTTCAAGAATGAGTTTAGGGACATAGCTATAAGTTTACTAAAAGATGATGAAAATTATATACAAGAATATGAAAAATTTATTATGGAGTATATCGATGATGAAACATTAAATAAATACTTTGAAAATATTCTAAAAAAGATTGGGGAGAATAAAGTTCAAATCGATTCTTTAAAGATAGATGATAATGATTATATAAATAAAATAAATTTAGGAGAAATAAATAAGACATATAATAATGAACAAGTAAAAGAAGAGTTATTAGAATTTTATAGAGAATGTTATAATAATGAAGAAAAATCCCTAAATAGAATTATAGATAAATTCAATCAAGATTTTACTAGTAATTTTAAAATAGAAAACTTAAATAAGAAGATAGAGGTAATTAGTCAATTACTAGATAATTTGAAATCAAGCGAGGAATTATATGAAGTGGTATTAAAATTAGATAGTGAAGAAAATGAATATTTGCAAAAAATATTGGATGGAAGAAATGTTAACCTAAAAAATATAAAGCAATGGATTACAGAGGGAAACAATATTCATAAAGAGATTGATTTTGAAAGTTGTCTGTATTGTAGAAATACAATAGATGAAGAAATAAAAGAAAATAAGATTACATTAATAAAAAATAAATATATAACTTATCTATTACAGTATAAAGAGCAAATTAACGAATTAATTAATATGCTAGATAATCTAGAAAATGAATATAATAGATTGGTTGCACAACAAATATATAAAACTACAAAAAGGGAGAAAGAAGAACAGTATTTTAGAATCATATTAAAAAAGAATAATCGATTCAAAGAAAAATATAAAAAAACTTTAGAAGCTAAAAAATATAATATCAATGTAATAGAAGAACTAAATAATTTTATTAAAATAATAGAAAAAGTAGAAAAGTATTTAAAAATTGTAATTAAAGATGAAAAGAAAGACGAAAAAAA
Organism: uncultured Clostridia bacterium; assembly: GCA_948875265.1. Classification (GTDB taxonomy): domain Bacteria; phylum Bacillota; class Clostridia; order TANB77; family CAG-508; genus CAG-269. Next base: position 3,883 of record CAQRYF010000079.1, on the reverse strand, counting down.
ATTAGTAAAAGCATATCAATTATACCTATTGTCAGAAAAATTTATTAATGAATTGAAGATTTCACTAATAAAACGACAACTTCTGAAAGATGAAATTAAATATAAAGAAAAAATAAAAAATGATACGAAAAATTATATAAGTAAAATTAAAGATTATATTGAGAAATTTGAAAATATTTATGAGCCGAGATTTAAACTAGTGATTAATTCAAACTTAAGTAGAGCTGATAACGCAGAAACTACAATTGAGATAACATCAAACGAAACTAACTTTTTAAATAACATTAGTGAAGGAGAAAAAAATATATTAGCATTAATTATATTTTTTAGTTATGTAGAAAATGTATTAAATTCATTAAAAGAAGATGAACAAATAGTTTTGATATTAGATGATCCTGTAAATAGTAATGATTGGGGAAACTTTTTTAAATTTCAAGCAATAATAGAAGACTATTTTTATAAGGATATATTTAATAATAAGAAAATCTCTAATGTAATTATTCTATCTCACAATATTGATTATGCTGTAATACAATTAGAAAATGATAAATACGAAAAAAACTTTGAATTTATTAGATTGTTCTCTGATAAAGCAACAAAGATAGATACAAATTTTATATTTATGGATGATATTAAATTAGGAAGTAAATTAATACATGATCTATATGCAAATATAGAAAGTGATGGAAAAAATATCTTTTTAGATAAACATAAATTATATAGAGTAGCTATATATATGAGAAAATTTCTAGAAAGCTTTCTGAATAGAACAATATCAATATCAGATCCTAGTTTACAACCAAACAAAAATGAAAGTATAAAATTTATAAAAGATAATATAAGGTCAGAAAATATAGAAAATTTACTAAATATATCTACTATAATATTGAAAAACACACAGAAAGGAGTATATAATGCGAATGAATATATGAAATGTTTGAATAAAGCATTAGATGATATAATTGCTAATTCTAATTTATTTTATAAGGATTCTAAATTGAGAATGCTAGTAGATAAATATATAAATTCTGAATATAGTTTTTTTATAAAAAATGAAGAAGAACAAAATATTATAAGTAATACATTTGAAGTACAAATAAACGAGACAAGTTATGATGAAGAACTAATAGATATTATGATAAAAGGTTTGGTAACTAATATTAACGAAAAACAATGTGAAGAAAAAACTGAATATGTGAGGTTAAAGGCTAAAAATAACTATTTGAAGTATATGAGACATATAAATGATAATGTAGGTAGACCCGTATTGGCTGTTAACTCAGATAATATAATTAAAAGTAAAGGCGAGAATTAATCTCGCCTTTCTGATACTTTAAAGTGCAAAATTTGCACTTTAAAATGAAACATTATTGTCAAAACATCCACCAATCAATTGCACTCCATCACAAAAACCATTTCTATAATACTTTTCATTCCAATAGCAAAGATAATCAGTAAAATTCTTATCAAGCAAATCCAATTGCTTTTGCACATACTTTTTATTCTGTGCAGGAACATTCTTCAAAATCCTCTCTGAAATCTCATCAAAATAAATAAAATGTTTTTTATCTTCCTCAGTAAGTGTACAGAAAACCTCCTGTTCTCTAAAATTAAACCAATCTCTTAAAATATCATTCTCATTAGCTTCTCTAAAATTATTCATAATCTAAAACCTCCAAAAATTAAAATTTTTCATTTTCAAAAATGCACCCACAAGAGCTAAGATACAACAAACATTCGTCCTGTACCCATTGGGTAAAAATTGGGTAAAATTCTCTCCAAAAACGTCCTAAAAAGACACAAATGTTCCGTAAACTAAAGCTCTTGTAAATACCTAAATACCAACGAAAACTCTAATTTTCACAACTTCACAAAAACCGTTCAACCGTCGCTCATAACCCGAAGGTATGAAATCTAAAACCAAAGAAAAAACACTCACCAAATTCTAGTATCAACTTCTCTGAAATTATGGATAATTTAAATATTAATATGAAAAGCCAGAGGATTATACACTTATTAATAAGATTCTATTTATTTTATCCACACGAAATGATATAATTGTCGAAAATAAAATGAGAAGGTAAAAAGAAAGTATGAGAGATATAGAAAAATACTATAAAAACACAGAAAATACGTTACCACATGAGAATATAAAACAATTTATAAAAACAGAACATAAAATAGGAAATGCTATTGAACTAGGGTGTGGTGCTGGGAGAGATACAATTTACCTAATAAAGAATAATTGGAATGTGTTATCAATAGATAGAGAAGATACAGAAGAAATGATTTCTAAGAAATTAAGTGAAGAAGAAACTCATAAATTTAGATTTCAAAAGCAAGAATTCGAAAATATTATATTAGAAAAGAATAATTTATTAGTTGCAAATTTTAGTCTTCCATTTTGTAATAAAGACAATTTTAATGAGTTATGGAACAAAATAATAGATAGCATTTTGCCCAATCGGATATTTTGTAGGAAACTTTTTTGGAATAAAGGATGAATGGAAAACTACAAAAAAAGACATGACATTCTTGTCAAAAGAACAAGTGTTAGAATTATTTAATAAATTTGATATTATTCATTTTAAGGAAATTGAAGAAAACGGAAAAACTGGTTTGGGTAAGATAAAGCATTGGCATATATTTGATGTGATAGCAAAGAAGAAATAATTATATAAGGATAGGAAAGATATATGGGAAAATTAGAAAAGGTACATAATATTAACAAAAACAGAATAGGAAGAATTAAACAAAGACAATCGTATACATACATAGAAAAAATAGTTAAGGTGAAAATAGATAGACCATTAGGAAGCAAACATCCAAAGCATGGATTTACATATTTAGTAAATTATGGATATGTACCAAATACTATAAGTGGAGATGGAGAAGAATTAGATTGTTATGTGTTAGGAATTAAAGAACCAGTCAATGAATTTGAAGGAAAATGTATTGCAGTTATTCATAGAACAAATGATGATGATGACAAGTTAATAATAGCTCCAGAAGGTAAAGAATTTACAGATGAAGAAATTAGAAAGTTAACTAATTTTCAAGAACAATATTTTGAAAGTAAGATAATAAGGTGATTATAAATATAAATTAGGATTTAAAATTAGTAATAATAAAGACAATCCCTCCAACATACATATATAGTAAGTTAGGAGGGATTAAATAATGGAAAATGTAAATCAAGAAAAACAAGTGCAAACTATAAATAAGTTTACAAAGATTCAATTAATTGTAACAATAGCTTGTATAATATTAGGGACCATATTACATTTTATATATGAATGGTCTGGAAATAATATAGTTATAGCAAGTTTTAGTGCAGTAAATGAAAGTGTATGGGAGCATCTAAAATTAGCATTTTTCCCAATGCTGATAGCATCTATATTTGAATATTTTATATTAAAAGATATATCTAATAATTTTATAGAAGCGAAAGCAATTGGGATTTTTAGTGCAATTAGTTTTATAGTAATAACATTTTTTACATATACAGGCATACTTGGAGTTAATTTTCTAATTATTGATATACTAATATTTGTAGTAAGTATTATACTAGGGGAATGGATTTCATATAAATTAATGAAGCAAAAAAATGAGAGTACTAAGTTATCAATAATTTTAGGAAGTGCAATAATAACAGTGTTATTAATTTGTTTTGTAGTATTTACTTATAATCCACCAGAAGTAAATTTATTTAGAGATCCAACAAGTGGAGAATATGGAATAGAAAAATAATTAATATAGTATTTTATAAAATATAAACTAAAAACAATAGTCTCATTTTTATATTATAAAATGGGATTTAAAAAATGAACCCGATTCAAAAAATTAATGCAACAAAATATGTAGAAAAAAATAGACACATATA
>CAQRYF010000078.1 GCA_948875265.1 uncultured Clostridia bacterium | reverse complement strand
CAGTTCACGTTTTTTTTGAGAGCTAATTTGGGACTACTTTTTCAGCAGCCTCATAGTTGATACTATTGTTTTTGGATATGTAGAAGGAGAGGAGAGAGCATTTTTAATACAAAATATGTTTCCTACTACTAAAGAATATATTATAGAAAAATATATAAGACAAGAAAGAGATGTGGTTGTAAATAAGAGGTTAAATAAGGAATTACAAACCAAAGCAAGTAAAATATTAAATTTAATTGAGCAAGGATATAATAAAATTGTATTTCCAGATATTATTTCAATCAAAGAGATTTTATTACAGAATGAACGAAAATAGCTAATAGTCTCGAAAACATTATTGACACAAGTTTAAATAAAATATATAATAATCCAAAAGGTGATTATATGTCAAAGGTTGTGGAAACAAGTTTAGTATTAAAAAAAGAAACAAAATTTGATAAAATGAGAAAAAATCTATTTATGATATTTTTTAAAGAAGAATATCTACTAATGCAAAGAATAGATGAGTTAATGACGCCTAAAAAAGTAAATACAAGCAAAATATTAATACCTAAGGAAATTGGAAAGGAAATAACAAAGTTATAATGAAAAATATAAAAAATTATAATATAGATACATTAAAAGAAGAATTAAAAAATATTGGAGAAAAGCCATTTAGGGCTGAACAAATATTTAAATGGCTATATGAAGAAAAAGTAAAATCATTTGATGAGATGACAAATTTATCTTTAGATTTGAGAAAAAAACTAAAAGAAAATTACACTATATGTAACTTTAATATATTGAAAAAGCAAGAATCAAAAGATGGTACTATAAAATATTTATTTGATGTATTAGATGGAAATGCAATAGAAACAGTATTAATGTCATATCATCATGGCTATAGTATTTGTGTATCTTCACAAATTGGGTGTAAAATGGGATGCAAATTCTGTGCTTCAACAGGAATTAATTTTGAAAGAAATTTAACAAGTGGAGAAATTGTAGAACAAATATTAGCTGTAGAGCAAGATACAGGAGTTAGAATATCAAATGTTGTATTTATGGGAATTGGAGAGCCACTAGATAATTATAACAATGTGGTAAATGCAATTAGAATAATAAATAATCCTAAAGGATTAAATATAGGTGCAAGACATATTAGTATATCAACAAGTCGGACTAGTTCCTAAAATATATAAGTTAGCAGAGGAAAATATACAATGTACATTATCTATTTCTTTACATGCAACTAATAATGAGAAAAGAAGTAGAATGATGCCGGTAAATAATAGCTATCCAATAGAGGAATTAATGCAGGCTTGCAAAGATTATATAGAAAAAACACATAGAAGAATATCTTTTGAATATGCTTTAGCAAAAGATAATAATGATAATTTAGATGATGCAAAAGAATTAGTAAAACTTTTAAAAGGTATGATATGTCATGTTAATTTAATACCAATTAACAAAATAGAAAATGGAAAATTTACCAAAAGTTCAAATGAGAATATCATGAAATTTAGAGATTATTTAAATGACCATGGAATTATTGCAACTATTAGAAGAGAATTAGGTTCAGACATTGATGCGGCATGTGGTCAATTAAGAAGAAAGAACTTAGATAAGAATGATTAATAAAAAAGTTATTTAGTATAAAATTGAAGCTAAATAACTTTTTTATATATAATTTATTTTCCAGATGGAGTATTAAATGTTGAAAGTAAAGAATTTCTTGTGTATTTAGCATCAGATAAAACAGGAGCTAACAGAATTTTTCCTGTACCTCTATAAACATTTACAAATCCTTCTGATGATATGGCAGAACCTACTAAGCTCTTGCTTGATTTTTCAACAGTAAATTCTAATGTGTCTGACCAAGCAACAGCAAAATTACCGTCAATTCTAATAACATCATTTTGTAATTCTATTTCAATTAATTCTTCTCTTGGAACAGGACTTTCTAGTATTGCTAAACCATTTCCAGATAATTTTAAACTAAATAAACCTTGATTTCCAAGTAAAGCGGAAGAAACATTAGAACGCATAATAACATCATATCTAACACTAGATTCACAAGCTAAGAACATTCCATCGTCTAAAACTATACCAGATTCCCAAGAAGAAAGGTCTTCGATTAATAAATGTTTATATGTAGGTTCAAGCATTAATGTTCCAGTTCCTTTATATTTTGGTTTTACTGTAGATTCTTTTGTTACAGACCCTTTTATTGCTTTTCCAAGAAAATCACCAACACCTTTAACATCAGCAACAGATTGAATATTACCAATAGTCCATTGCATTGCACCAGCACTTAATATATATTCATCATCTTGTAACTCGATTAAAGCTTGTCTTTTTCTTACATTCATTCTGGCAGCATAATATTGAGTAATACAATTTGCTGGATTTACACTTAAATCAGACATATATTCAATAATTTTAATATTTCCTTTGCTTTCTGCTACTCTAATATCATCATTTTCTAATAAATTTTTAATTTGATACATTATATTTTCCTCCTTATAAAATTTAAAGAAAGTATATAAATAAAAATTTAGAAAGTCAATAAATATTATAATTAAAAGAGAAAATTATTGACATAAGTATTGTGGTTAAAAAAATAAAATGATATAATAGCAAAGAGAAAATTTATGGGAGCAAAATAATGAAATTAAAAGATATAAAAGACATAAGGGATATATTACCATTTGTAAATAAAATAAAAGTATATGCATTTGTAGGGCCATCAGGAACAGGAAAAAGCTATAGAGCACAAATGGTAGCCAGTGAAAAAAATATCCACTTTATAATAGATGACGGATTATTAATAAAAGATAATCAAGTAATAGCAGGAGAGTCGGCCAAAAAGGCAGATACAAAAGTTGCTACTGTTAAGCATGCTTTGTTTTATGAGGATAAAGAAAAAGAAGTAATAATAAAAGCTTTTAAGAAATATAGACCAGAAAGTATATTGATTTTAGGAACTTCTGATGGAATGGTTCAAAAAATTGCTGCAAACCTTGGATTACCAGAAATATCTGAAATAGTATATATAACAGATGTGGCAACAGAAGAAGAAATGAAAATGGCAAGAAGAATTAGAGTAACAGAAGGAAAACACGTTATACCAGTTCCTACATTTGAGATAAAAAAAGATTTTTCTGGCTATTTATTAGATCCACTTCAAATATTCAAATCAAAGGGAAAAGGAGAAAAACCATATATATCTGAAAAATCAATTATAAGGCCAACATTTAGCTATATGGGGAAATTTACAATTTCAGATTTAGTATTTAGGCAAATTGTTGAATACTTAGCAGTACAAACACCTGCAATATATAAAATATTAAAAACAAGAGTTGAAAATTATGGTGATGGAGCTAAAATTTATATGGAAGTTACTATAATGTATGGATATAATGTTGTTGATGGATTAAAGAGTTTTAAAGAAAAGGCAAGTAAGGAAATAGAGAAGTTAACGGCAATGAATGTTGTAGAGCTTGATGTGGTTGCAAAAAATATTTATGTACCAGAAGAGGAGGAAAAATAAATGTCATTTATAGTAGCAATTGATGGACCAGCTGGAAGTGGAAAAGGAACTGTAACTGAAATAGTAAGTAAAAAATTAGGACTTGTTAATATAGGTTCAGGTGCAGCATATAGATGTGTGGCACTAGAAACAATAAAAAGAGGAATAAAATTAGGAGAAACTCAAAAAATTGTAGATATTTTAAATGAGATAAATATAGAATTTAAGATTGAAGATGGAAAAGATGTCATTTATTTAAATGGAGAAAATGTAACTAATAATCTCAGAACAAAAGAAGTAGCAAAAATTGTTTCTCAAGTTTCATCTATTAAAGAGGTAAGATTTAAACTAAATGATATTTTTAGAAAATGTGCTTATGATGCAGATGTAATCATGGAAGGTAGAGATATTGGAACGTATGTATTTCCTAATGCTAATGTGAAAATTTATTTAGATGCTACTGCAGAAGAGAGAGCAAGGAGAAGATTTATACAAAATCAAGAAATTGGAGTGGAAATGTCTTACGAAGAGATTTTAGAAAATATTAGAATTCGTGATAAAAACGATATGGAAAAGGAAATAGGTGCTTTAAAAATGGCGGAAGATGCTATATATGTTGATTCAAGTAATATGACAATAGAAGAAGTAGTAAAGCAAATTGTAGATATTATAAATAAGAAAAAATAAATTCAACAAAATTCGACATAAAAATGAGACAGTTAAAACCTGTCCCTAATGTCTCAAAGGAGGAGTAAATTTGAAAGAGTTTTTTAAAAAAGTATGCAGAGGAATTGTTAATGGTGCGATATATGCTTATTGTAAAATTGTATATAGAGCAGAAATAGTAGGAAAAGAAAATATTCCTAAGGAAGGGCCTATAATAATTTGTGGTAATCATAGAAGTTTTTTAGATCCACCACTAATAGAAGCAACTTGTGGAAGATATGCTAGATTTTTAGCAAAGGAAGAATTAACAAAAAACAAATTTTTAGCTTTTTTGGGAATTATTTTTGATGCTATATTAGTAAAAAGGGATTCAAAAGAAGTTAAAGCAATAAAGGAATCATTAAAAACTTTGAAAAATGGTGATTGTTTAGCTTTATTTCCAGAAGGTACCAGAAATGGTCTAGAAAAAGGTGAAGAAGTTAAAGATGGAGCAGCTTTTTTTGCAGTTAGAAGTGGAGCTAAAGTAGTGCCATGTGGAATAAAGGGAGGAACAAAAGAAAATAGAAAAGTGACTATTACATATGGAAAACCATTGGATTTTAGTAAATATAAAGGAGCTAAAGATAAAGAGACTTTGGATAAAGTTACAAAAGAAATAATGGATAATATTATAAGTTTGACAAAATAACAAAAATGGGCATTAATAATGTTGTATCTGTTTATATATTTTATATGAAAAAGACCTACTTATGTAAGAGGCTGCTGAAAAAGTAGTCCCAAATTAGCTCTCAAAAAAAACGTGAACTGGA
>CAQRYF010000077.1 GCA_948875265.1 uncultured Clostridia bacterium | reverse complement strand
GATATATATAATTTTTTTAATTATTTTTATAAAGTCTACTATTATAAAATTTAAAAATAGTAAGACATTTAGCCTTACTATTTTTATTGGTGGGTCATCGGGGGGTCGAACCCCGGACCTTCGGATTAAGAGTGGGCTCATCCCTTTTTTTACACCGATTTCGTAATCTCTTGTTATAACTAGTATAGCAGTTGTAAATGTATATTTCAATAGGGTTTGGAAAAAAATCAAAAATTTGTTAAAGTTTATTAAAGTTTGAAAAGAGTTGAATAAATTTGAAAAAAAACTCCAAAGTGGTGCGAATTTTATAAAAGTGGTGCGAAAAATTTTCAAAAGTGGTGCATCATTTTGGAAAGTGGTGAATCGTTATAAAATAGATAAATAATGCTGATTTTAGGCATTATTTTTTTATTTGGGAAGGAGTATAAAATGTTTTGGATAGGTTTAGGTATTGGGATAATATTAGGTTCTAATGTATCTCTTATTTTATATGCTATTATTTTAGCTGGCAAAGATACAGATAAGAATTCAACTAATTATTTATCAAGTAATTTTTAGAAAGAGGTGTGAAAATGATTTTAGCAAGTTTATTATCTAGTAGCAGTTTTATAATGACAAACAAAATATTAATAAAAGCTGTTGGAACTGATGCTGCTATAATTTTAGGTGAATTATGTTCAGAATATAATTATTGGGAACAGCGAGGAAAATTAAAAAATGGTAATTGGTTTTATTCTACTCGTGAAAATATTGAGGATAATACTGGTTTATCCGAACATAAGCAAAGAATTGCCATTAATAAGTTATTAAAAATGGAACTCATTGAAACAAAAAGAATGGGAATCCCTTGTAAGACATACTATAAATTAAACGAGGTCAATATATTAAATTGTTACAATACTACACAGAAAAAAATGATAGAAGTGCCTAAACATTCAGTAGTTGAAAATTTAGACAACAAGACTTTAAATAATTCAAATACAAGTGATGAAAATTTTGAAAGTCAAGATATAGAAAATTTGCACATAAATAATAATAAAAATAAAAATAATGAAAATCACACACACGAGCAATCACCAGTCGAAGAAAAAGTTGAAGAAAAAATTGAATATGCTAAACTAGTTACAATGACAGAAAAGGAATATCAAAATTTAATAAATACTTATGGAGATGAAATGACACATCAATTAATAGAACAATTAAGCCTATATAAACAAGCTAAAGGACAAAGTTATGATAATGATTATGCTGCTATTCTACGTTGGGTTACAGTTAGACTGCATGAAATGGAGAAAGAAAAAGCCAAATATAACGATTTTAAAAATAAAAAGAATAATAAGATAAACAATAAGTTAGGTTCATTTAATCAGAGGGATTATCCCTCTGATTTTTTTGATTCGCTTTATTGTAACAATAAATAAATTATTTTTAGGAGGTAACTAGATTATATGAAAAATATATTAAAAAAATATTATGAATTAGATGAGGAATCAAAAGAGATTCTTCCATTTTTATATATGTATCAAGAGCTATTATCTACAAAGGATAATTATGAAAATGTCAAAATAGATAATATGTGTGATGAAGATATACTAATGCAAACAATTATCAAATGTTGGTACTCTACTAATTTAGATGCTACTAACATTGTTGATAAATTACTCTCAATTCTTGATTGTCAAGATATTACTATTTCAGACTTAAAAGATTTGAGTGTTGATGAACTACAAGAATTAATGTGTGATGAAACACCAAATGAACCAAAAACAAAAGAATCTGATATAATTTCAGAATTTATATGTAAAGGTTTTTACTGTATTTTTTGTAAAAGCAATGAGAAATATCTTTTAATTTTAACTAAAGATGAAAATACAGAGGTTATAGTTTTTAACCAATTTGAAGATATTTTTTCAGCAGTCATAACTAATCATATACTAGATAAATTTTTGTATGGAAAGTAATCTTATGACACCAGAAACATTTAGAAAAATAGAATATTATTTATATAATTATGATTACATTGATATAAAAATTGCTAATATAAGAGCTGAAATATCAGATTCAGAATATAATCAAAATTACACAAAATATATAAAAAATAAAAGTAGTTCATTAGAGGACCAAGTTATAAAAAATATTGGTATCGAGCAAAGAATATATAAGATAAAAAAATGGAAAAATCTAATCACTTTTGTATTAAGAAAATATAAATTGACTAATTTAGAATATTACCATTTCATGAATCTAAAGTATTTTAGTAAAGTTAGTCCATATACAATACAAAAGAAATTAAATTTAAGTTTAAAGGAACAAAAAGATATACAAGCAAAAATATTGCAGTATATCTTTTTTGTTGCAATAAAAAAAGGAATGTTAAAGGAGGTGAATTATTAATTAAATCTACAAAAGAATGGGGGGGCAATATATAAAAAATGAATCTAGTTAAGTAGAAATTACTATTTTTTAAGAATTTTTATTATCTAAGGAAAGGAGACCTTATGAAAATTTATAGAGTAATATTCAAAAGTATTGATGCAGATGAATGTGATAATACTGTTAAAATTACTACTTTTTTAAATAGAGATTTAGCAATAAAATATCTAAATAACTGTATTGAAAACTTAAAAAAACAAGTAAAGGAATTAGACTTAGAAGATTATTGCATTGTGGAATTAAAAAATTATTATGAAAGATATTTAGATGGTAGAGCTATTGAAGAAAGTGTTTCAATCTGGTTAGATGAAGATGAAACTTATGATGAAAAATTTTTACAGGAAAAACAAAAATCAGAAAATGAAAAGGATAAAGACTATGAAATGTAAAAATATATTAATCAAAGTTTTGGTATTTATATTATTAATTATATTTATAGTATGTTCATATTTTATTATTCAAGACTTTATAGAATATGAAGAAAATGAGCAAATAACAGAAGAACTAATTGAAACTGTAATTGATATAAATTCAGAAACAGATGAAATTACTATAGATTGGGATAATTTAAGGTTAATAAATAAAGATATTGTTGGTTGGATAGAAATTGAAGGCACTAAAATTAATTATCCTATTTTAAAAGATATTGATAATCCATTTTATTTAAAACATTCATTCAATAAAAAATACAATGAAAATGGTTCAATATTTACAACTAATAAAAATCCTTTTGTAGATGAAGAAACTATCATATATGGGCATAATATGAAAAATCGAAGTATGTTTTCTATGTTAGATAATTATTTGAATAAAGAATTTTTATATTCTCATTTGAATATAAAAATATATACTCCTACTGAAAATTATAATGGTACTATTTTTAGTGCTTATTCTATAGGTATTGAAACTGAAAACAATAATATTAAAAATTTAAACTTCAATGAAAGAATAGATTATTATAAAAAAATAAGTAAATATCCTATAGATATAACATGTAGCCCATCAAAAACAGTTAAATTATCTACTTGTTCATATATTAATACAAAAGCAAGACCAACAGATCAGAGATATTATATTATTTCAAATATAGAACCGATAAAATAAATTCAAGGAGGAACTATGTTAAAGAAAATCTTATTAAAAATTCAAAAGTTAGAACAACAAAAACAAAATAAAATAAATAAAAAAGCTGAAATACAAGCAGAAATTGATGATATAGATATAAATTTAAAAAAACTATATTCATTTAAAAAAGATTATGAGAAGTTAATAAATAATTCTAGTAATTTTTTAAATAGTATTGGAGGTAAAACAGCTTGAATAAACAAGATGAGAAAATTATAGAATTATATATACGTGATATTAGGAAGAAAAGAATTATTTTATTTATAATAATTGTTATAGTTCTAATTTCATGTGTTATGTTTTGTATTTTCTACAAGAAAAATATAAAACAGGATTCTGATGTAAATAATGAAATTAATATTCAAGAAGAAAACGAAAAAAATACACTTGATGAAACTATCTATACTGTGGTAAATGATACTGAAAATATTGAAACAAAACCAACTGAAAACTCAGCTGAAAATTCAATTGAAATATCAACAGAAACACTACAAAATACTACAAATAGTGTAACTATTGAGAAAAAAAATGAAGATAATAATATAAATCAAAAAAGTAAGGAAAAACAAGAACAAAAACCTATTCCTACTGCAAGCGAAAATAAAAAATCTACGACATCTAAAAAGCCTCAAAATAAAGATTTTCTATTTACAGATGGCTATACCATTGAAAATGTATCACAAGTAGCACAAGATTATTTAAAAGCAAGTGGTTATTCTGGTGAATGTATTCCTTTAAAAGATAATGAAGGAATATACTATGGAATGAGGGTTGTTTTTCATTAGGTACACAAATTAAAAAAAATTTTCCAAAAGGGCTGACAAATCATATTGAGCACGTTATTATTAATTTAGAGGTGATGAAATATGAAAAAAATTATTTTAATTTCAATATTTATTATAATAATATGTGCTATTATTGGAGGGATTGTTTTTGCAAATCTAAGTAAGAATAATATTGATGATATTAGTGTATCAGATGAACAAGATATTGATGTAGTTGATGAAAAAAAAGAAAATAGTAGTGAAGAAAGCCCAATTGATTCACAAGTAAAAAATGAAATCATAGTTGAAGAAATGTCAGATATAAATGTAGATACTGTAGAAACACCAGAACAACAAAAATCTCAAGAGAAAGCAAATATAACAACAAATAATAATGTCAATACAACAAGGACTACAACACAGAAATCACAAACAAAAACACAACAACAATCACAAGTACAAGCACAACAAGACAATAAATCAACTCAAACTTGTGGTACAAAAGCTACAACTACTACACAAACAGTAACTACTAGCAAAAAGGCAAATCAAACTACAACAGGAAATTCAAATAATCAAAATAGAGTTAATTTATCAAAATATAATTTTTATGAAAAATTATCAGATGGAAGTTATAGAGGATTTATTCAAGATCAAGCAGAAATTAACAAATTAAAAAGTTTAATAGATAGTTCAATAAAAAATTTTGGATATAAAAATACAAAAATAGTTTTAGATAGTTCATTAGCAAAAAATGGAGCAAAATATTTTACAGCCAATAAGACAAATGTTGATAATATAGTTTATAATTCAGAAGGTTTTAGTATTTGCTATTATGCAGTGAAAGAATATTTAATTTCAACAGATGGAACAGAAAGATATTTTCAAACAAGGTCTTATTTAAAAGTAAAAATAAATTTTCTGAAAATACTTTGTTTTTCCATTCTTCTA
>CAQRYF010000076.1 GCA_948875265.1 uncultured Clostridia bacterium | reverse complement strand
AAATAATAAAATATCTAATAAATAAAATATAATATGAAAAAAATTGAAAGAAATAGAAAAAAATAGAATAAAATAGAAAAAATGAGATAGAAAGGATTTTATAAATGGAAAATAAAGAATTAGGAACTTTATATATAGTTGCTACACCAATTGGGAATTTAGATGATATTACATTAAGAGCTATAAAAATTTTAAATATGGTGGATATAATAGCTGCAGAGGATACTAGGCATAGTTTAAAATTATTAAATCATTTAGAAATTTCAAAGCCTTTAATTAGTTACCATAGACATAATGAAGAAATAAAAAAAGATATATTAATTAAAAAATTGAAAGAGGGGAAAGATATTGCATTAATTTCTGATGCAGGAACTCCAGGGATTTGTGATCCAGGAGAAGAGATAATAAAAAAGTGTATAGAAGAAGATATAAGAATAATTCCAATACCTGGTGCTTGTGCTATGATTAATGCATTAATTTCTTCAGGAATTAGTACAAGAGAATTTATTTTTTTAGGATTTTTACCACTAAATAAAAAATCAAGAAAAGAAAAATTGAAAGAAATAGAAGAAATAAATAAAACTATAATTTTATATGAAGCACCACATAAATTGAAAAATACACTCTTAGATTTAAAGGAGATATTGAATGATAGAGAAATAGTATTAGCAAGAGAATTAACAAAAATACATGAAGAGTTTGTAAGAGAGAATATAGATATTTTAATTGAAAAGGCAGAAGAATTTAAAGGAGAAATTGTTTTAATTATTGAAGGTAACAAACAAGTGAGAGAAAACAAGTTAAATGAGTTAACATTAGAAGAGCATTATAAATTTTATGAAAGTCAGGGATTAAATAAAAAAGATATTATAAAAAAAATTGCTAAAGATAGAAATGTTAATAAGAATGAGATTTATCAAAATTTTATTTAGGAAAATAATTAAAAAAATAAAAGAGTACAAGCTCTTTTATTTTTTATCTAATGTTCCTATTTTTTTAGAACATTCACTACATATTAATTTTTCATTATAAGTCAACAAATTTTTTGTGTTTCCACAAAAGATACAGTTTGGTTCAAATTTCTTTAATATAACAGAAGAACCGTCTACATAAATTTCTATTGGGTCTTTTTCCATAATATTAAACTGATTTCTTATTTCTATTGGAATAACAACTCTGCCTAGTTCGTCGACTTTTCTTACTATACCTGTTGATTTCATGATTATTTCCCCCTTAAAAGTTATAGTTTACAATCCTTATATCCATAATATATCACAAATGAAAAAGTAGGTCAATTAAAAAGTAATAAATTGTAATAAAAAATTGGTAATAGAATACAATTATTTAGGTGATAAGTATGTTAAATATAGTTTGGCCAATTTTTATAATAATATCATTTTCATTTGCTATTTTTTCAGGAAATTTAGAAAAATTGAATTCTTCAATTTTTGAAAGTACTAATAATGCTATAAATTTATCACTAAATTTATTAGGAACACTTTGTTTATGGAATGGAATAATGCAAATTGCAAATAAAACATCCTTAATACAGAAATTAACAAAATTTTTAAAACCAATAATTAAATTTTTATTTCCAGAAATAAAAGAAAATACTCAAATACAACAAGAGATTTCAATGAATATGATTGCTAATATATTAGGACTTGGAAATGCAGCTACTCCATTAGGATTAAAAGCTATGAAATCAATGCAAAAAGAAAATAAAAATAAAGATATACTTAGTAATTCAATGGCAATGTTTATTGTTTTAAATACTGCTTCAATACAGTTAATACCAACAACGGTAATTGCAATTAGAAATTCTCTAGAATCAAAAAATCCTACAGCTATTGTGTTTCCAGTATGGGTTGCAACGATTTGTGCAGCAACTGCTCGGTATTGTAGCAACTAAATTATTTATCAAATTTTCTAAAAAGGAGAAACCATAATGCAGTTAGTAAATTTTATTTCTAATTTAGCAATGCCCCTTATTATTTTATGTATTGTTATATATGGAGTAATGGAAAAAAACAAAATGTTTGACAACTTTCTTGAGGGGGCAAAAGAGGGATTAGAAATGACATTAAGTATATTTCCTACCTTAGTTGGATTGTTTGTTGCAATAGGAGCTCTAAGAAGTTCAGGAGTATTAGATATAATAATACATTTTTTAACTCCGATTTTGAATATAATACAATTTCCAAGTGAACTTATGCCACTTGCTATGTTGAGACCAATTTCAGGTAGTAGTTCGATTGCAGTTGCAACAGATATTATGAAAAATTATGGTGTAGATAGTCCTATAGGAATTATGGCATCAACTATTATGGGTTCAACAGAAACTACATTATATACAATTGCTATTTATTCAAGTTGTATAAAAATAAAGAAGACAAGATTTGTGTTAGTAGCAGCTCTTATTGGTGACTTTGTTGGAATGATTGCTAGCGTAGTTGTATGTCGAATTATGTCGTGAAGTTTTTCTTGACAAATTAACAAGTACACAGTATAATAATTAAAATTAATTCAAAAAAGGACATGTTTATGATTACAAAAATAATATTATTTATTTCGATATTTTTTATTACAAGAAAAATAATAATTAAAGTATTATCTAAAAAAATTCTAAAGATAATTTCAAAATAAATTAATTGTTATTAAAAAACTAAATTCAGAATTTATTTATAATTAATAATTTTATCTATGATAAGTTTCACTATTAGAAATTTTAAAAGCTCTAAAAATTTGTTCTAAAAGAAAAACTCTTATTAATTGATGGGGAAAAGTCATTTTAGAAAAACATATTTTTTGATTACATTTATTTAAAAGTTCATCATTTAGGCCTAAAGATCCACCAATAATAAAAGTAATGCTACTTGTTTCCATTGATAAGTTATCTAAATTTGAAGAGAATTCTTCAGAAGTAAATTGTTTACCTTTTAAATCTAATGCGATAATATAGGAATCTTTTTTTATATGGTTTATTATATTATTACATTCTTTTGATTTAATTTCATTAGATAAACTATCGTTTAATTTATCTGGTATTTTTTCATCAGGAAGCTCGATGATATTCAACTTACAATATCTAGAAAGCCTTTTAGAATATTCATTAATAGCATCTTTTAAATAGTTTTCTTTGATTTTTCCTATACAAATTATATTAATACTTAGCATTTATTATCTCCTTTTAAAATAGACGACAAATTGTCGCCTTATAATTATAATTTTATTAATTGACTATGTACATCTCTACTAGCAACACTAAGGGATAAGGAATTTTCATCGTAATTATTTTGTATTAGTTCATCAAGAACTGTTTGATATGCAAGCTCTGGAAAATTGCTTTCTTTACTTAAATGTCCTAGCATTGCTTTTTTTAATCCGGATTTTAATAAATGAGAAATTGTCTTTCCGGCCATTTCGTTTGGAAGATGTCCTGTTGGCCCAGCGATTCTTGATTTTAGCGAAAAGGGATAAGAAGAACATCTTAGAACTTCTGGGTCATAATTTGATTCTAATAAAACAAATAAGCTTTCTTCCAAATTTTTTAAAATATCATTAGTCATATGTCCAATGTCTGTTGCTATACTTATTTTTTTATCATCTTTTAAAATATTATATCCGCAAGGATTTGCAGCATCATGTGGTATACAAAAAGGGTTTATAGTTAAATCTCCTATACAGAATTTATCTGAAATTTTAAAAACTTTAATATTTTTGTCAGCTATTTTGTCTCTTTGCTTTGGCATAGCATCTAAAGTTTCTTGATTTACGAAAACTGGTAAATCAAATTTTTTAGAAAATGTTCCTAATCCTTGGACATGATCAGTATGTTCATGTGTGACTAAAATTGCATCAATTGAACTAGGTTCTACATCAATATCAAGTAAAGCATTTTCTATTTTTTTGCTACTTACACCAGCATCAATTAATAATTTTGTGTTAGAAGTTTCAACAAATAAACTATTTCCACTGCTTCCACTATATAAACTACAAAAATTTAGCATAATTTTTCATTCCTTTGTTTATTGTCTATTCTATTACTCTTTCGATTTTAGCTCCAATTTGTCTGAATTTTTCTTCTATATTTTCATATCCTCTATCAATATGCTCTAAATTATATATTTCTGTTTTTCCTTCTGCAGCTGTTGCAGCTACAACTAAAGCAGCACCAGCTCTTAAATCTGTAGAATATACAGGAGCACCAGATAATTTTTTTACACCTTCAAAAAATGCAGATTTTCCTTGGGCTGTTATTTTAGCTCCCATTTTATTCAATTCATCAGTGTATTGAAATCTAGAATCCCAAATACTCTCATTTATAACACTTGTACCATTTGCTAAAGATAGAACAACACCCATTTGAGGTTGTAAATCTGTAGGAAATCCTGGATATGGTAATGTTTTTATATTTGCTTTATTTGGTCTTTTATTACACCAAACTCTTATACTATCTCCATTGTCTTCTACATTTCCACCAACTTCAATTATTTTAGCTGTTATTGATTCTAAGTGTTTTGTAATACAATTTTTCAATGTTAAATCGCCTTTTGTAGCAACAGCTGCAAGCATAAAAGTACCAGCTTCTATTTGATCAGGTACTACCGAATATGTAGCATTTCCCTTTAATTTTTCAACACCATTTATTTTTATTACATCTGTTCCAGCTCCTCTAATGTCTGCACCCATAGTATTTAAAAAGTTTGCAACATCAACAATATGAGGTTCTTTAGCAGCATTGTCTATAATGGTTGTCCCTTTTGCTAAAACAGCTGATAGCATAACATTAATAGTTGCTCCAACAGAAACAATATCCATATAAATAGGACATCCTTTTAGTTTTTTTGCTTTTGCATAAATTGTGCCTTTTTCTACAGTTACATTTGCTCCTAAAGCTTCAAATCCTTTTATATGTTGGTCTATTGGTCTTGCACCTAATTTACAGCCACCTGGCATTCCAACTTCTATTTCACCCATTCTACTAAGCATTGCTCCTATAATATAATAAGAAGCTCTAAATTTGCTTGTTAAATTTAAAGGCGCTTTTGTTGTTGTAATGTTTGATGTATCTATTGTAATACTATTTTTATTGTTCCATGTTATTTTAGCACCTAAATTTTCTAATATTTCACATGATATTTTTATATCACTTATATTTGGTAAGTTTTCTATTGTACATGTTCCATCTATTAATAAAGTGGCAGGTAAAATTGCTACTGCTGCATTTTTTGCTCCACTTATTGTCACTTCTCCTTTTAAAGGAGTAGGACCTGTAACTACTAATTTTTCCAATTAAATTACCCCCAATAAAATTATATATAATATATAAAT
>CAQRYF010000075.1 GCA_948875265.1 uncultured Clostridia bacterium | reverse complement strand
CCTCAAGGATTCGAACCTTGGACCCACCGGTTATGAGCCGGTTGCTCTGACCAACTGAGCTAAGGGAGCATGTGCCTATATGTTTAGCACAAGTAAAAGTATAAACTATTTTTTTATAATTGTCAATACATTTTTATAAAAATTTACGATTTTTTTATACTAATTCCTTCCAAATTTACTACTATAAATAATATTAATTATAATTAGAATACGATATTAATATATCTTTATATGTAGTAACCACTTTTGCTCCTTGTTTTAAAAGTCCATTTGTTCCAAGAGAATTGATAGAATTAATATTTCCTGGCACAACAAACACATCTCTACCTTGTTCTAAAGCAAAATCCACAGTTATTAAAGTTCCACTTTTCTCTTTTGCTTCTATAACTACAATTCCTTTACTCATTCCACTTATTATTCTATTCCTTGCAGGAAAGTTCATTTTTTCAGGCTTAGTTCCTAATGGGTACTCAGAAACTATAGCCCCACCTGTTTCTAATATCATTTTTGCTAATTCTTTATTTTCTTGTGGATATATAGTATCCAAGCCATTTCCAACTACAGCAATTGTTCTACCTACAAGTGCATAATTATCCTCTTTTATTGCACAAATCGATCCTACATGTGCATAAGTATCCACACCTTTTGCTAACCCACTAACTATATTAAAATTTTGATTAGCTAGATTATAAGAAAAATATTTAGCAGATTTCTCACCATATTCAGAAGCTTTTCTACAACCTACTATCCCAATAGATTTATTATTTAAAATATTTTTATCTCCTTTTATGTATAAACTAATTGGTGGATCATAAATTTCTTTTAAAATTTGTGGATATTCCTCATCATTTATTGAAATTATATCTATTGAATTTTTCTCCATATATTGTATATGTCTATTTAAATCTTTTCTAATACTTGAATCTAGAATATTTTTTACCGCTGTCTCTCCTATTCCTGTAATTTTCAAAAGACTATTTTCCTTCATTTTATATATGACTTCTGGACTTTCATATAATTGTAATAATTTTTGCTTTCTTTTACATCCTATTCCTTTTATTAAAGATAACCATATCCAATACTTTTTACTTTCTATTTCACTCATATATTATTTTCATCCTTTCTTACATAATAAAATAAGAACATTATTAATAATGCCCCTATTTACTCCTATATTATTCTATTTTTAAAACTTCGAATCTTGATTATTTTGCTCTTTTGCCGCCTTTATCACATTGTTCATTAACATCGCAATTGTCATTGGTCCTACTCCACCAGGAACTGGCGTAATAAAACTAGCCTTTTCCTTTACATTTTCAAAGTCAACGTCCCCTGTTAACTTTCCATCTTCTCCTCTGTTTATTCCTACATCTATTATAATTGCTCCTTCTTTTACCATATCTTCTGTTACAAACTTTGATTTTCCAATTGCTGCAATTACTACATCTGCTCTTTTAGTATGTTCGCTCAAATCTTTTGTTCTTGAATGACATACTGTAACTGTTGCATTTTCACTCAAACAACATTGAATCAATGGTTTTCCCACAATGTTACTTCTTCCTATAATTACTACATTTTTGCCTGTTAAGTCTATTTTATATTCTTCAAACATCTTCATTATTCCATATGGTGTACAAGAAACAAAAGTATCTTCTCCTATTGTCAACTTCCCAATACTTGTTGGTGTAAATCCATCTACATCTTTCTTATATGTTATTGCTTTAAAAGCTTGATTAATATCTAAATTTTGAGGTATTGGGCTTTGTAATAATATTCCATTTATATTCTTATTTTCATTTAAGTTTTTAATTAGATTAATTAATTCTTCTTCAGTTATATTTTCTTCTAATAAATATTCTTCATACTCTATTCCTATTTCTTCACACGCCCTACTTTTATTTCTCACATATACTTTTGATGCTGAATTATCTCCTACCATTATAACCGCAAGTTTTGGTTTTATCCCTTTTAACTTTAATTCATCACATTCTTTTTTTAAGTTCTCTCTTGTCTTTTTAGCTAATGATTTTCCATCAATAATTATTGCCATAACTTTTTCTCCTTTACATATTTATCTTATACTCAATATCTTCCATATGAGGAAACATTTCTTTTACTCTTTTTAATGTTAACATTAACATTCGTGGCTGTGGATTCTTTTTATTATCTGATAATAATTTTTGAGTATAACAATTCTCTGCTGTTTTAAATAATAAATATCTATTTCCTACATACGTATAATATATTTGATATCCATTTTTTAAATCTAACCACATCTTTTCAAATGTATAATCATCCATGTTTTTCTCCTATCTTTAATTTTATCTTTTTTAAACTCAGACTCCCAAACAAGAATTACCTTATTACATCATATGGTAATGCGTCTCCCATACTACTTTTTTGTTGTTCTTGAGTTTTTTCATTTTGTTTAACTCTTTCTTCTGTATTATCATCTAATGATATGTGTAATTCTGGAACTTCTACTTTACACTCTTCTTCAAACTTTTGATGTCTTGTTTTATTTATACTATTTGCATATTCTTGAAATTCACTTATAATTCTTCGTGCTATATATCTATCTTCATTTACTAGAGCTTCTTCAATTTTATCTCCAGTTTCTAACCTTCTTAAATTTATCTCTACTTCTTCATCCATTTGTTTTAATCTTCTAGGATCAAAAAATTTCTCATTAAATGTTTGTTGCATCTCATATCTAATCCTTCTTACTTTTTCATTTAAATTTCTTACTATATCTTCTCTTACTTCTCTATTTTCACCTATTGAATTCATTCTTTCTTCTAATTCAGATGAATTTTTTCTCTCATCAATCTTTCCATTTTCATTTAACTCATTTTCCATTTCTCTCAACATAGTATTAATTTTTTGAAACTGTTCCTCTATTTTATTTTTATATCCTCTACTAGCCACATCTTTAGTTTCAAATCTTCCGTCTTTAATTAATCCCTCAACTTTTGACGTAGAAACTCTATATTTTACTGCAATATCATTTAAAACTCTATATACATCATCAATTCTTTTTTGAATATCTAGTGGAATTTGTATATCATCCTTTTGTGTATAATTATTAGATGAAAGTCCTCTTGCAATTCTACTTTCAATTAGTAATTGCTTACACATATTCTTTTTTAATTCTTCAAAAATTTCTAATTTCTCCATATTTATCTCCATTCTTAATTTTTCATTTTAAGACGCGACCCCAAAACGAGAATTATTTTATCATTTCTTTAAATTGTTGTTCTGATATTATTGTTATTCCTAAGTTTTGTGCTTTTGTTAGTTTACTTCCTGCTTCTTCTCCTGCTATTAAATAATCTGTTTTCTTAGATACTGTTCCTGATGTTTTACCTCCAAATCTTTCAATTATATTTGATGCTTCTCCTCTTGTATATGTTTCTAAGCTTCCTGTTAATACAAATGTTTTCCCTTCAAATCTGTTATCTTCAATATTTTCTTCTAAGCTCTTTGTGTTAACTCCTGCTTGTTTTAGTTTTTCTATTAGGTCTTTTGTTTGTTCTTGCATGAAAAATTCTCTTATGCTATTTGCAACTATTGGTCCAATATCATTTATCATACTTAAATCATCAAATTCAGCATTTATTAAATTATCAATATTTTTATATTTTCTAGCTAATAATTTTGATGCTTTTACTCCTACATGTCTTATTCCTAAAGCTGTAATTAATCTATATAAATCATTTTGTTTGCTTTTATTAATACTATCTACTAAATTTTGAGCAAATTTTTTACCATTCTTCTTTAAAGATGCTATATCTTCAAATTTCAAAGTATATATATCTGCAATATTAGAAATCAAATTTCTTTCTAATAATTGTCCTATTATATTTTCTCCTAAGCCATCTATATTCATAGCTTCTCTTGAAACAAAATGAACTAAATTCCTATATAGCTTTGCTGGACATTCTATCCCTGTACATCTAATTGCTGCTTCTCCTTCTTCTCTTACTGCTTGTGCCCCACATACTGGACATACACTCGGCATTTCAAAATCAACTTCATTACCAGTTCTTTTATCCTTCTTTACTTCAACAATTTCAGGAATTACATCTCCTGCCTTTTGAATTACTACAGTGTCTCCAACTTTTAATTCTTTTTGTTTTATAAAATCTTCGTTATGAAGTGTTGTTTTAGATATTGTTGAACCTGCTACTTTGACTGGTTCTAATATTGCCATTGGAGTTATTACACCTGTTCTTCCTACTTGACATACAATATCTTTTAAAATTGTTTCCTTTTTTTCTGGGGGATATTTATATGCTACTGCCCATCTTGGTGTTTTTGAAGTAGTTCCTAAAATTTCCCTAAATCTTAAATCATCTACTTTTACAACTGCACCATCTATTCCAAATGTCAAATTTTCTCTATCTTGTCCAATTTTTTCTATTGCATTTCTTATTTCTTCTATATTATTACAATAAATACGAACTGGATTTACATTAAAACCTTGTTCTTCTAAATATTGTAATTCATCATAATGAGAATTAAATTCCTTTCCTTCTATTTTTTGAACATTAAAAATATAAATATCTAAAGGTCTTTTTGATGTTATCTTACTATCTAACTGGCGAAGTGATCCAGCTGCTGCATTTCTAGCATTTGCAAAAAGTTCTTCTTCATTTTCTTCTCTTTCTTGATTCATTTTTTCAAAATCATCCTTAGCTATAAACACTTCTCCTCTAACAATTATATCTATTTTATCCTTAATCTCCATAGGAATAGTACTTACAGTTTTTAGATTTTGAGTAACATCTTCTCCAACTATTCCATTTCCTCTAGTTGCTCCTCTAAAAAATTTACCATTTCTATATTCTAATGCTGCTGATAATCCATCTATCTTTGTTTCTACAACATATTTTACTTTTTCTATGTTATTTTCTTTTGCTTTTTGCTCTATTTTTTGTACATATTCTTCTACTTCCTCTATACTAAATACATCTTGCAAGCTTTGAAGTGGCACTTCATGAGTTACTTTTTCAAACCCCTCTTTTACATGTCCTCCAACTTTCTGTGTCAAAGATTCTGATGATAAAAACTCTGGATATTCCTTTTCCAAATTTCTAAGCTCTACCATTAACATATCATATCCAAAATCTGATATTTCTGGTCTATCATCATCATAATATCTTTTTGCATGATATTCCACCTGTTTTCTCAATTCTTCTATCCTGTCTTTTGCCTGTTTTTTGTTCATTACACACCTCTTGTATCTTATTTATTTTATACAATCAAAATATTCCTTATTATTATATACAATTTTTATAAAAAGAACAATAGCAGATAAATATTTTACAATAAGAAAAAAAAAGACAAGAGGACATTATGAGGCTGCTGAAAAAGTAGTCCCAAATTAGCTCTCAAAAAAAACGTGAACTGGA
>CAQRYF010000074.1 GCA_948875265.1 uncultured Clostridia bacterium | reverse complement strand
TTTTTAATATAATATTTTGTTTTCACATTGATTATTTGTATAAGTAATAGTATAATAATTCTGTCATTTTAATTCCTTCCTTTTTAAAAGGAGGTCATATACTAATGAAAAACTTTTTTAGAATTTTCGTTAAACTTTATGTTTTAAAAATTATTCGTGATATCTTAAAGATGTTTGAATAGTACATAAAGTAAAATACTAGAGTCTGCCAACTCTAGTATTTTTTTGTCATTTTCACACTACTGAAAACTTTTTTATTTTCGCTAGAAATGAGCCAAACTATCGCAAATAAAAATAATAAAAAAGCCAAGATATTATTTCTATATTGCTCATTTCTTCTTATTCAATTATACTAAATTTGTTTTAAAAAATCAACTTTTTTTGAAATTTCTTTCTTAAGCTGATTTTCTAACTTATTATGGTGTGCCTAAGAGGACTCGAACCTCTATCGCCCGCTTAGGAGGCGGGTGCTCTATCCTGTTGAGCTATAAGCACATTTCTAAAAAGTATATTATACTATTTTCACATTTTTGTCAATTGTAAATCTTGCTAGCTTCATAACATTTTTTCGTATCTATACATCCTAACAAATAAATTTTATTTATGCATTCTTTATTGTTATTTATATACTTAAGTTCTACTATTGATTTTTAGCAATTTTGGATTATTCTAAAAAAATTTTAGCCCCTACTTGACATACGTATTATTACGTAGTATAATAATAATGTCGAAGGACATAATATATTTCAATAGTAGCTTTTATTAGCACTAAGAAACCGAAGAAAAAGGAGTGATACAGATGTATCCTAAAGAATTGGTAAAGCTACTAGAAAAAAATGGTTGGGTAAAAGTCTCTCAATCTGGTTCTCATTTAAAAATGAGGAAACGGAAACCAAATGGAAATAGTTCCCATACATAACAAGGACTTACCCAAAGGATTGGTAGCTACAATCTTAAAAAGAACGGGACTAAAATCATAGTCCCATTCTACCATATTTTTTGAATATATTAATACGAAAGAGAATAAATTATAAAGAAGGGGTTATTATGAATAATTATTTTTATCCAGCTATATTTACTTATGATGAAAATGATAAGTCTTATATGGTTGATTTTATCGACTTAAAAGGTTGTTCCACTTTTGGAAATTCTATTGACGAAGCATATATAATGGCTCAAGATGCTTTAGGATTATATTTATCTGATTTAGAAATTTTCCCTAAACCTACTATTCCATATAATCATATAAAATTAAAAAACAATCAATTTATTTCTATAATTGAAATAGATTTATTAGAGTATAGAAAAAAATATAGTAATATAGCTGTTAAAAAAACATTATCAATTCCAAGTTGGTTAAATACTATTGCTGAGAAAAATGATATTAATTTTTCTCAATTATTACAAAAAGCATTGAAAAAAGAATTAAATATTAATAATTAAGTGTTGACATATTTAATTTTTTGATTTATTATAATTTTAAAGAAATATATTATGGTTCAAATAATGAGATTTGAGAGTCAGTATGTTTTATATTACTGATTCTCTTTTTTATTCTTATAATTTGATACACTATTTACTATTTTACATTTTGATATGTTTACAAAATGGAATCACATTTTATCCATTTCTTTTTTAATAAGCTGAAAACAAAAACATTCTGGAAATCTATCAACATTTCTTTTTACAGCTTTATTTATATTTTTCTTACTTGACACATCTGCTATAATATTTATGGTGATAATTATGCAAAAAATACTAAGCCATATGAGAAAGGCTATTGAAGAATATAAAATGATAGAAGAAGGAGATAAAATCGCAATTTGTTTATCTGGTGGGAAAGATTCCATTACAATGTTACATGCATTTAAAGCTTTGCAAAGATTTTATCCTAAGAAATTTGAAATAATTGCAGTTAGTGTAGACCCTGGTTTCGAATTTTTTGACACTAATTTTTTACAAAATATTTGTGATAATTTAGAAATACCTTTATTTATCGAAAAAAGTAATGCAAAGGAAATAGTATTTGATATTAGAAAAGAAAAAAATCCATGTTCTCTATGTGCAAATTTACGTCGAGGAGTTATAAATTCTATTGCAATTAAAGAGGGTTGTAATAAAATTGCTTTAGGACATAATCAAGATGATGTTTTAGAAACATTTTTACTTAATTTGCTTTATACTGGTAACATTGGAACTTTTTCTCCTATGAGCTATATGGATAGAACAAAAATAACATTAATAAGACCCTTAATCTATACTCCTGAAAAAGATACTAGAAGATTTATTAGGAAAAATAATTTAACAGTAATGGAAAAAGTATGTCCTATGGATGGTACCTCAAAAAGAGAAGATATGAAACAATTAATCTTTACACTTACTAAATCTATTCCAATGATTAGAGCTAATTTATTTGGAGCTATTCAAAGAAATCTTGATGATTGGAAAATTACTCATTAAAATTTTATATTAAAAATATATACAATAAAAGACTATAAATTAGACATTTCTAATCTATAGTCTTTTATTTTTCCCACTTTAAGACCCGACCCCAAAACGGGAATTGAAAATCGGGAATTTCAAAACGAGAATTTCAAATCGGGAATTTTTAGTTTAGAACTTTATTTTACTATTATTACCATTGATTCTTTTAATTCTTCTAATTTTACATTTGCGTCTTCATCTGAAGTTCCTTTTACGCCCATATATAATTTAATTTTAGGTTCTGTTCCTGATGGTCTTACACAACACCAAGCGTCTTCTTCTAATTCATAATATAGTACATTTGATTGTGGTAATCCTGTTTTTGTGATTTCTCCTGTTTCCATATCTTTTACTATATTTTTATCAATATCCTTAAATGTTAAAACTTTATATTTTCCTATTCTTTCTATAAGTGTATTTCTCATATTTGTCATCATGTCTTTTATTTTTTGAGCACCTTCGGCTCCTTCCATAACAATTGATACTTGGGTCTCTTTATAATATCCGTATTTTTTATAGATATCTCCCATTGCATCCCATAAAGTTTTTCCTTTTTCTCTATAATAACAAGCTGCTTCACAAAGTGCCATTACTGCTGCAATTCCGTCTTTATCTCTTGCATAATCTCCTATCAAGCATCCATAACTTTCTTCAAATCCAAATACATAGGTTTTATCTTTATTTTCTTCAGCTTTTTTCATAACACTACCTATATTTTTAAAACCTGTTAATACCTCTATACATTCTAAATTATAGTTTTTAGAAATTGCTTTTGCTAATTCAGATGAAACTATTGTTGTAATAAACATTCCATCTGAAGGAAGTATTCCTTTTTCTGCCATTTGTGAAATTCTATATTCTGCAATTAAAAGAGCTGACATATTTCCTGTATATTCCATATATTTTCCTGTTTTTGTATCTTTTGCAAATATTCCTAATCTATCTGCATCTGGGTCAGTTGCTAATACTACATCTGCATCTACTTTTTCAGCTAATTCTAACGCTAATTTAAATGCTTTCTTATCTTCTGGGTTTGGATAGCTTACAGTTGGAAATTCTCCATCTGGATCCTTTTGCTCTGGAACTACATACACATTATCAAGTCCTATTTCATTTAAAAGCCTTTGAGCTACTGTATTTCCAGTACCATGTAATGGTGTATATACAACTTTTATATCTTTACCTTGTTTTTTTACAAT
Organism: uncultured Clostridia bacterium; assembly: GCA_948875265.1. Classification (GTDB taxonomy): domain Bacteria; phylum Bacillota; class Clostridia; order TANB77; family CAG-508; genus CAG-269. Next base: position 2,238 of record CAQRYF010000074.1, on the reverse strand, counting down.
CTCAGGATTTAAAACTTTACTTTTTAGGATACTTAAATACTTTTCATCCATTTCTGTTCCAATAATATTAAATAATCCTAATTTCTCCGCTTCTTCTCTTGTAGTTTCTTTTATCTCACTATAAGTCTCTACTGCTCTTACTTTTCCAATTATATCTTTATCTCTTGGAGCTACTATTTGAGAACCATCATCCCAATAAACTTTGTATCCATTATATTTTGGTGGATTATGGCTTGCTGTTATCATTACACCAGCTGTACAACCAAGATTCCTTACTGCAAAAGATAATTCTGGAACAGGTCTTAAATTTTCAAATAAAAATGTTTTTATTCCATTTGCATTTAATATCAATGCAGTTTGCATACTAAATTCTTTTGACATTCTTCTAGAATCATAGCTAATTGCAACTCCCTTATCTTCAGTTCCTTGTTCTAATATATAGTTTGCCAAACCTTGAGTTGCTTTTCCAACTGTATATTTATTCATTCTGTTTGTTCCTGCTCCTATAATTCCACGAAGTCCTGCTGTTCCAAACTCTAATTCTTTATAGAATCTATCTTCTATTTCTTTTTCATCATCTTTAATTTCTATTAATTCTCTTTTTGTCTCTTCATCAAACTCTGGGCTTTCACACCACTTCTTATATTCTTCTAAATAATTCATCATCTTAATCCTCCTTATACTTAGATGATTTTACTATTTTATATTATTTTGATTTGAATTTTCCACAATTTCAATTTCATTTGTTGATATTTCATTATTACTTTGCTTTAAATCATTTACTATATATCCTGTAAAAAAACCTAGTAGAAAAACAACAATTATAAGTACTATAGTTTTCATATTTTTCTCTTTGTTATACATTTCTTTATCATATATTTTCATAAAAATTCCCTCTCTAAATATATTGTTTATTAATTCAATTATTATTAGCTTAAATTATAATATTTTTCATATAACTCTCTTGCAGTTTTTGGACAATCTGTTCCAGCTGTATCTGAATTTTTCACTGGTGCAAATTCTTCTTCTCTTTTCACTCTTAAAACTGCCATTTCATCAACTTCTCCAAACGCGTCAAATAAGAAAGCCTCAAATTTATAAGCATTTGGTGAATCTGGTACTACTATATCCCCATTCTTATCCATGTATTTTGCTTTTTTATATGCAACATGATATGGCAATGGATTTGCTCCCATTCTTTCTACTGCATCTACACTAAATAAATTACAAAGAATATGTGATTCTCCATATAATAATTCTCCATTTTCATCTGTCGCTTCTGCCATCTCATCTGTAATTTCTGAATATTCTATAACATTTGGTTTTCCATTTCTTTTACAAAATACTCCTACTTTTTCATGTGGATTTGCCTTTACTACTGATTTACATGCAACTGTCACTTTTTTATCTATTGCAACTCCCATAAGCACTGGATCTACCATTTTTACTAGGCAATTATCAACACCACCAATAAATACCCATTCTATTCCTAGTTGTTTCATTTTCTCTGTCATCTTACTTTTTACAAGTGATTCATAAATTCCACCATGCCCATCTGCTGCTAGTTTAATTAGACCATTTTCATCAACTAATATTTTTCCTTCTGTATCAATCATTGGTAGTTCTCCTTGGATAAAGAAAAATAAGTTTTTATCTTTCTGATATCCAAAATATTTATTCTTTTCGAAAAACTCTACTGTTGCTTTATTATTCTCTTTACTTGTCATTATAAACCATGGAATAGTTGTATTATATTTTTTTCCTTCTTCTTTTAAACTATCACATAATAATTCAAATAATGATTTATGAGAATTCAGTCCAATATCATATGTACCTTTTGGCCCATTATGTCCAAGCCTTGTTCCTTGTCCTCCAGCCATTGTTACAGCTGCAAGTTTACCTTCTTTAATAGCTTTTTTCCCTATATTTTCATAATACTTGTATTTATCGTTTAATTTATACTTATCTAGATAATCAATAGGTGTTATCTCATCTTGTCCATGTTTATCTTCTTTTTTTGTATTATTATATAAGCTATTGATTAATTCATAATCAATATTTTCTAGCTCATCCAATAATATTTTTTTGTTTGTTTCATCTAATTTATCATAATGATTTAATAGATGCTCTTGATTATACTTTTTTAAAACTCCTTTTATCTCCTCTATTCTTGTATCCATAAGCTTCTTCCTTCCTTGTTTTTATTGTTATTATTTTTTATTATAATTATAATAAAAA
>CAQRYF010000073.1 GCA_948875265.1 uncultured Clostridia bacterium | reverse complement strand
TATTATTATAAAAATCATTATCTACAAAATATGGTTTTTGTCTCTCTTCATCAAGTTGTATCATCTCATAAAGTTTTAATTTTGCACTAGTAATATTATCATATATATGTATCATATATGGAGTTCCAGAATATTGTCTAATATAAATTCCATACTCTTTCAATAAAATATCCCCCCTCTATTTTAATATTATATCATAATTATGTAAACACTGCAAACTTTATATTAATAAAAGACAAGTTTCGACAAAAAATACAAAAATGTTGTGGTAAAATTATAAAAATAATTTTAAGGGGGATTTTATATGAAAAAGGAATACGTTCTATTTATAATAATAGGAATATTAATAGTATTTTTATCATTTGTAATAACACAAAATATAATAAGTAAAGATAATGAAAATAGAACAATTGAAACAAGTAATAATAATACTGTTAAAAAACAAAATATTGAAAAACAAAATGAAGTACCAAATGGAGAAGTTGGAATTGTAAGTCATAAATATAATGGCAATGGTTCAATTGAAGTTGTAATTAAAAATAATACAAAACAAGACTTAAAAAAAGTACAAATAACAGCTCACTGTTGGGATAAAAACGGAAATAATCTTGGTGATAAATTAAATAGTGAGTATAATATAAATACAAAAGACACATATAAAATAAAAATATGGTGTGGTATAGATATGAATAAATATAAATTAGAATTAAGTTATAAATAAGAGGTAGTTAAGCTACCTCTTTAAATTCAAATGGATTAAAATAAAAAACTTCTTTTTCTTCTACCTTATAACTTTGGCTAAAATCAATTTTTGCCTCTTTTAAAGCTTTTATATTTCTATAATAAGTCGGATTAGTCATATTCTCTTTTGTATCAATTAGACCATTTAGCTGAATAGCACAATAAAAATTATATAATAAATTAGCTTTAGAAGGTTTATAAATATCATTTAAACGTTTTTTCACTGCCTCTCTACCTCTTACTATTTCTAAATCATTTTTAATAAATTTCAATAATTTCATAAATTCATCACACCACACTTTTTTTAAAATATCATAATTAACTTCTATAATTTTAATATGTTTCTTATTATCAAACATATCTTTCAATTTTTTCTTTTTTATTTCACACTCAAATCTAATAAATCCTTGTATAGTTTTTAAATAATTTTCTAAATCAAATTGACCTATAGTAAATTTTTTAATATCATGTTTTTTAAATTCAAGTAATTTATTATATATCTTTAATGTTGTTGTAGTACCACTTAAATACAAACTTTCATCATAATAAAATTTAGCATTCCTACGTGGATATTGACAACGACTAAGGCTATTAATATAACTTTTTACATTATTTTGATTATCTAAATCATAACAAATAGCTAAATCGCACCTTTGTAAAAACCATTCACTTAATATAGGAAGTTTTATATTATAGGATAATTCGACCATTTGAATTAGATTTTGAGCTATAAAATCCAAATCACAATAACCATTATGACTATTATACCCATATATAATTTTATGATAGCTACCTTCTATTTCAATATAATAACCTAAATTAACAAAATTATATTTACAACCACAACCAACACGTACACTTAATCTACTATCATAAGAACCTTTTAAATGATCATTAATAATCTCATAAAATACTTCTCCACTAGATTTATTATAAGAAGTTTTTATAATAGAAGTATTATAAATACTTAAATAAGTATCTTTATCAATTTCACAATATATCTTTATAGTATCTATCATTTTTTCATACTCCTTTGGTAAAAATTCTCATATATGAGACGTTCGGAGGGTGTTACTAAGAACCCTCCATTAATCAATAAATTTATTTTTTATAATTTCTTTTAATAAATTAGCTTTTTCTTTATTGCTTTTTCTATGTGTTGGCATAGATAAAAACATTTTAGACATAGCAATTAAAGTATTTTTTATAGATAGGTACTCACTTTTTGAAAGACAAATTATATAATCATCAATATAATTTGGTTTTTCATCTTCTAATAAATCCATATTAACTCCTTTCACTCAAACGCCGTTTGGCTTATTGATAGGGGGGCTATCCCCCTCCAGAGATAGCGGGAGAATGTATAAAGAGCTTTTCCGCTTAATCTCTGCCCCCGCATATCAAAGCAAGACGTTGTATGTATTTTATTTAATAGAATGATTTTTAATTTTATATACTACTAAAGTTATAACTGAAAGCAAAGTCCAAATGTAGCAAAATAGTGTAAATAGTCCTAATAAAAACATTATACATTCCCCCTTTTATCTCTTTCGATATATTCTTTTTGTTTTATACTTTCTACTACAGAGTAACTATCAAATAAGTTACGTATGAAGTTTGACTGTATAAAACTATATTTCCACTTCTTTCGTGTTTTAAAACGTCTTTCTGGTGTTCCTTTTTCTATAATATAATTATAATCATCTGCGTCATAACATTTTTGTTTTGTCCAACGACCAAAGAATGTTTTACATTCTACTACTTCATAACATTGTTCACGGAGTTGTTTTACAACTCTTGTAAATACTTGTGACGTAGCAACTATTTTTATTCTTTGTTTTCTTTGCATTGTAACAACTGACAACAAATCTTCGGGGAAATCTTTCCAATTATTAGAGTTATATTCATTTTGTAATTCATCAATTGCAAAAATAACACCGTCTAAGCCATTTCTAATTTCTGTGAATTGTCTCCAACTTGTAAATGGCATATCTTGTTTTATATAATTAAAGTTTGTTACTACAATTGCATTAGGATAAAATTCTTTCATTCTATCTAGATACTCAACCATTGATATAGTCTTTCCCCCACCTTGACGACCAACAAAACAAGTTAAGCCATAAGGTTTAAATACTTTTCCATTTATAATAGTCCATAATAAATCATATATAAGCCACCTAAATAAATCTAATAACATAGAAAAAAATCTAAGTATTGGTATTTCTATACGAGGTATTTTTATTTTTTCTATTTTCTTACATATTTGCAAAAGTTTATAATCAAATTTTAGTTTTTTAAATTTATTAAATATTTCTGTGAATTCTTCTAAAGGTATATCTTGAAATACATTCTTTCGTAGTTTCCTATAATATTTATTTAAAGTTATATCTTTTTTCATAATACCTCCTATTGTCCCATTCCTAAGATAGGAATAAGTCTCAAAATAAAATTAATCAAGCCATAAACCAAATGTACAGTAATCCAAAAAGTAATGCTGCCAAAAAATGCTATCCATACATCAACAGGAAAAAATTGAAATGCAATAGAAAACATATTAATCATACCAGTAATACTACTCGAGATAGTAAAAGCACCATCAGGAATTATAGAAATAATTCCACTAACTAATAAAAACAAAGGTGCAGTAATTAACATTAAAATCATTTATCATTCCCCCCAGTCTGAGTATTTTGATTAACATTAGAAGTTGAATAACTAGAAATGCTAAAGCCTCTAAAGAATTTACTAATTTCATTTATCCAATACAATACAAGTAAAATATAAACAATAACACGAACCCATACAAACCAAGTATCACGATATTTACTAAATATAGAAAAATCAATAAATCTCTTCATATTAATTGTAAGTTTGTCAGAAAACTTATAATTATTTAAATCAATACTTGTTGAAATTCCAGTAGAAGAATTACTAGCATTTTGAGCTGTTTCATCGACTTTATTTAATTCATTTTGATATTCTTGATATGGTATTTTTTCATTTAAATCACTTTTTAAAGTATCAACTTTACCAGTAAAATAATTATCTTCTGGCACAAATAATTTTTTAAATAAAACTTCAAATAAATTAACAATTTTACCGTGGTAATTCTCCAAGTACTTTTATAACATTTGATATAGCTTCTCCAACAGCCTCAATAATGCTAGAAACTGCACTAGCTATAGAAGATATTATATCTGAAATACCATTTCCTATTGCGGTAATTATTTCAGCTACAGCATTACCCAAAGAAATAACCACCTCTCCAATAGCATTTAATACATTAACACTTAAATCTCCTAAGGCTACAATAATCTTACCTAAACTTTTACCTAAACTTTCTATTATTTCACTAGAGGCATTACCAACAGCAGAAACAATATCACCTAAAGCATTAATGCTATAAACAGAAAAATCTCCAAGAGCATCAACTATATCACCTAAATTGGTAATAACTGTATTAAATAATTCTACTACATTAGTCGTGAGCTTAAGTATCGAATCAAGAAGCTTAGTAAACCAGTTCCAAAGATTACCAAGCCAACTGGTATCAGGATCTTGAGAATCTCCTTCATTGCCTGTGGTATTTCCCCCACCTGTTGTATTGCTGGTATTGTCACCTGCTCCACTGTCACTGGAGCTACCTGAAAAACCACTTCACCTGTGTCTTTATCTATAATATTACAATTCGATAAACACATACCATTAGGAAAATTAGTAGTAGCAATATAACGACCATTAGAAACAGAAAGAGTATTTTTAGAGACACTAGTACTAGAGAAATCTAAAGTTGTTTTTAATTTATTAGAATTAATAGCATCAAACGATTTGCAATATGTGTTTCCTTCAGGACATATATAACAAGTACGAGATGATATAGTACAAACAAATGGTTCTTTAGAATAATAAATATCATAGCGAGTTTGTTTTATACCGTCATCAAAGGTAGTATTTGTGCATGTTAATAAATAATATTTATATTCATTACCAAAATCATATGGAAGTTTAAAATTAATATCACAACCCAAAAAATCATCATGAAAAACAAAAGTATTTTCATTATTAGAAAAACAACTTGTACATAATAAGAATAAACAAAGCATAAATATACTTATTATTGGTAGAAATTTATGTGTAAAAAATAAATTTATTTTTTCTTTCATAATATTTTTATCTCCTTTCATTTCATTCTAAAGTTAAAGCCCCAACGGACATTAAAATGTCCGACTGGGGCATAATAATTCCTATAAGAATTTATAAACAATTCTAGGAATTAAAGAAACAGCAACCATTATACCCATAATAGTTAATCCAACAGGAATTAAAACACCTAAATTAGATGTAATAGCTGATAGTAATCCATCAAACATAGCACTAGTTAAAGTTAAACCACTCACAACTGCTCCTCCTTCCATATTTAGCTCCTTTCCCTATAAAAATAACAATTTTTATAGACAACTAAAATATTATATATTATTAATTTTTAGTAGATTAAAATAAAAGGGGATTGGAAAAATCTAATAAAAAAATCTACTAAAAAACCAATAACCAAAATAGATTATAAGTAATAAGATAAAACCATAAATAAATAGTTGTAAAAAAACATTTATAGTTCTAAGTTGTATTAATATTTCTGATAATAACTCTAATTCACTCATTACTATTATTCAACTCCTTTAAATTCACAAGACCAATAAGATGTCCTCTTTTCTCTATTGTATACACGTTCAAATTCTACAATAATTTTTATAGGTGCAAATCTTTGTAAATTTAAAGGCGATATTTTATTAATTAAATCAATATCTTTTGTTATAAAATTAAATTTTCTGTTATCTTTAGATAACACATTAATTGACAAATACTTTTCTCCGTCTTTTGTAATACCTTCCCTTTTGTCAATAAAATTAAATGTTTCCTTTGCAATAATCATATAAAATTCTCCTTTCAAAATAAAAAAATAGACTTATTTAAATGCTAATATTTTAACATTTAAATAAATCTACTTTTAAAATGTAATATTTATGTAAACATTGCGCATAGTTCTTTGATTTTGTGCAATGTTGTTAGTCTATAATTAATAAGAGTTATACATTTTTTTCTTCTATGCAATAAAAAAAGATAACTTGACATGAGGCTGCTGAAAAAGTAGTCCCAAATTAGCTCTCAAAAAAATCGTGAATTGG
>CAQRYF010000072.1 GCA_948875265.1 uncultured Clostridia bacterium | reverse complement strand
AAATATATAATATAATTATATATTTTAGTCCAACACCAGTTAGAGTTTTTATAAATAACGGTAATAATTGAAATAATAAATCATATAGGCAATTCAAACATATGACTTTGAGGTGCCAACAGGCACCTCATAATCTACTCCATGTAACATAAAAAAGCATCTTCGAAATTTGAAATAGCTCTTAATAAATCTTTTGCTAATCCATATCCATGATAAGAAGACTTATCTCCAGGAAGAATCAATGTCTCTTCAGCAAATACAACATTTCTTATACATTTTAACATTTTTATAATACTAATAACATTAAAATCATATGTTGCAACCACACCGCCTTTGCTTCCTAAAAAATAGTCTGGAATACAAAACTTCACATTTACTTCTGTCATTTCAATTTCAATTTTTCCTAATGCAAGTTGAAAATCGTCAAGGTCTTTCACCCATGATTCTGCATTATCTTCTTGTTTTTTGCAAGCTATAACTCCTTTTATTTTACACTGCATTCCAAAAATTTCTTTCTTTAATTCCTGTGTAGCTTGTTCTAATTTTCCTAGTTTCTCCCGATATTCTTGTACTTCTTTACACATAGTAAATCCTCCTTAATTTTAATTAAAATTTTAAATTTCTACTTTCGCTTACTTTAAGCTCATATTAATATTAACATAAAATGCAGTTTTTGTCTACTTCTCACGTAAATATGTTTCATTAAATTCCTCATTTATACTCCCATTAATTAATATTTTTACTTTATTTACTTCTGTTAATTCTGTTAAAGTATTTACAATGCTTTTTATCATATTAGTTTTTACGTTATTATCTTCTTTATTATAATCTAAAAACTCTGATGATAAATCTAAAACAACACAATCATCTTCCATATATGACTTTAATAATTTTGTACTTTCTGGGATAATTTTTTGTGTTTTATCACTTTTAGGACCTTCTATTAATAAGTTTACTAATTTGTCACATGGATTATTTATAATTTCTTTTATATCCACCAATCTAGCTTCTGGCACTAATTCTTTGGTTTCCTTTGATGGAAAATATAAACTTACTATTGTTTGCCTCAATTGATCCTCTGTTATCTCTTCTTCTGGTACGAATTCTTCCACATTACTCTCCATTTGCTGACTTTTAACATATTTTATCGCAAAATAACCACCTATTAGAAGTACAATAAATAATATTGTAAAAATCAAAACTATTTTTTTATTTTTCATCCTTATCCTCCTTTTAACTTTTTATTTATTACTTCATCTTATTACTTGTTTGTCCTTTTTAGAACTAATAGTGAATAATAAATTAATCAAAAATTTTCTCACTTTTTAACCCGACCCCAAAGTGGAAATTTACATGTTTTTCCATTTGACAAAATGCTGTTTTCCGTATACAATTAGGGTGTTCGAAAGAATTAGATTTATGTACAAAAAAGGAGATTTTGTCATGGAGAATTTGTTACATGTTGGATTAGATGTTGGTTCAACAACAGTAAAAATTATTGTTATGGATGAAAATAAAAATACAATATATAAAAATTATAAAAGGCATTTTTCTGATACTAAAAATACAGTTTGCAATGTTCTTGAGAGTTTATTACTTAAATTCCCTTTAAATACTTTTACAATTGCACTTACAGGTTCTGGTGCTATGTCTGCTGCAAAGTTTTTAGGTGTTGATTTTATTCAAGAAGTTGTTTCTTGTAAAAGGGCTGTTGAGAAGTATATCCCTAAAACTGATGTGGTAATTGAACTTGGTGGGGAAGATGCTAAGATTATTTATTTCGACCAATCTATTGAACAACGTATGAATGGTACTTGTGCTGGTGGTACAGGAGCTTTCTTAGATCAAATGGCTTCTTTGTTACATACTGATACTGCTGGTCTTAATGAATTAGCAAAAGGTTATAAATCAATATATCCTATTGCTTCACGTTGTGGTGTTTTTGCAAAAACAGATGTACAACCTTTAATTAATGAAGGTGCTGCAAAAGAAGATATTGCTGCTTCTATTTTCCAAGCAGTAGTAAATCAAACAATAAGTGGTTTGGCTTGTGGTAGACCAATTAGGGGTAATGTGGCATTTTTAGGTGGTCCTTTAAATTATTTATCAGAATTAAGAACTAGATTTATTGAAACTTTAAATTTAAAAGATAATGAAATTATTGTTCCTGAAGAAGCTCATCTATTAGTTGCAAAAGGCGCTGCTTTAGATTCAATAAATTCTGAATCTATCACACCAAATCAGTTAGAGCAAAAAATTGAAAATTTAAAAAACTCTAGAGATAATACAACTCATCCTTTAAATCCACTATTTAAAAATGATGAGGATTATAAAATCTTTAAGGAAAGACATGATAAAAATAAAGTTAAAAGAACTAGTATTGAAAATTATGAAGGAGATTGTTATCTAGGAATAGATGCTGGATCTACTACAACAAAATTAGTTTTGATAGATAAGGATGGAAATCTATTATATTCTTTATATGGAAGTAATGAAGGTAATCCTTTAAAAAGTGTTATGAATATGTTAAAAAAACTTTATACTGTTTTACCTGAGAAAGCTATATTAAGATATAGTGGTGTTACTGGATATGGAGAAAAATTAATACAAACAGCTTTAAATGTAGATTTAAATGAAATTGAGACAATAGCACATTATACTGCTGCAAAAACCTTTGAGCCAAATGTTACAAGTATTGTTGATATTGGTGGACAAGATATGAAATATATCAGAATGAAAAATGGTTCAATTGACAATATAATGTTAAATGAAGCATGTTCTTCAGGTTGTGGATCTTTTATAGAAACATTTGCAAAAAGTCTAAATATAGATATATCTGAATTTGTAAAAGAAGCTATTAAAGCTAAAAGACCTGTTGATTTAGGCTCAAGATGTACGGTTTTTATGAATTCAAAGATAAAACAAGCACAAAAAGAAGGTTATTCTGTTGGGGATATATCTAGTGGCCTTTCTTATTCTGTTATTAAAAATGCTATTCAAAAGGTTATGAAAGTTAGAGATGTTGAAACTTTAGGAAAGCATATAGTTGTACAAGGTGGTACATTTTATAATGATGCAGTTTTAAGAGCATTTGAATTAATAGTTGGGAAAAATGTGGTAAGACCTGATATTGCAGGCCTAATGGGTGCATATGGTATGGCATTATTATCAAAAGAACAATATGAATCTAATTTAGATATGGAACATACTTCTAGTATATTAAAAGCAGATGAAATAGATAAATTAGAAATTAAAGTTAGTTTTGCTCATTGCAATAACTGCGAAAACCATTGTAAACTAACAATTAATAAATTTAACAATGGTCAAATTCATATATCTGGAAATCGTTGTGAAAAGGGTGCAGGTCAAATTACAAAAGCAAAAAAACTACCAAATTTAGTACAATATAAATATGAAAGAATATTTGATTACAAACCTTTAGAGGAACAATTTGCCGTAAGAGGAACTATTGGTATTCCCAGAGTTTTAAATATGTATGAAGATTATCCTTTCTGGTTTACTTTTTTGACTAGTCTAGGTTTTAGAGTAATTCTATCAGAAAAAAGTACTCGTAAAACTTATGAAAAAGGTATGGAATCTATGCCATCTGAATCAGTTTGCTATCCTGCAAAACTATCTCATGGTCATATAGAAAGCTTATTAGAACAAGGTATAAATACAATTTTTTATCCTTGCATTCCATATTCTAGAAAAGAATATGAAAAAGCTGACAATAATTATAATTGTCCTATAGTTATTTCTTATTCAGAAGTTTTAAGAAATAATGTAGAGAATTTAAAAAATCCAGATGTAAAATTTTTAAATCCTTTTTTACCTTTTGATAAGAAAAATTTGGTAAAAAAGATATTAGAATTAGACGAATTTAAAGATTATAATTTTACTAAATCTGAATTAATAGAGGCTGCTCAAAAAGCTGAAGATGAATATCAAAAATGTAAAAAAGATATTAGGGATAAGGGAACAGAAACAGTAAGATATATTGAAGAAAATAATTTAAAAGGTATTGTTTTGGCAGGAAGACCTTATCATATTGATCCTGAAATCAATCATGGCATTGATACATTAATTACATCATTAGGTTTATGTGTTTTAACAGAAGATAGTATTGCTGATAAGGCAGAAGCTAAACGACCTTTAAGAGTTGTAGACCAATGGGTATATCATGCAAGACTATATGCAGCTGCTGATTTTGTTGGAAAACATGATTGTTTAGAATTGATACAATTAAATTCATTTGGTTGTGGTGTTGATGCAGTTACAACAGATCAAGTTGAAGAAATATTATCTAGCTATAACAAAATGTACACATTAATAAAAATAGATGAGGTGAATAATTTAGGGGCTGTAAGAATCCGTATTCGTTCTTTGATTGCAAGCATGAAAAAACGTGAACAAGAAAAAAATCAAAAAAAATTAATTGGGGACTATGGAATTCACAAAAAAATATTTACAAAAGAAATGAGGAAAGATTATACAATTCTTATCCCTCAAATGGCACCTATACATTTCGAATTATTAGAGTCTGCTGTTCGTTCTTCTGGATATAACGTACATTTGTTAAGAGAATGTACTCAAAACACAGTAGAAACTGGTCTAAAATACGTCAATAATGATGCTTGTTATCCATCAATATTAGTAACTGGACAAATGATAGAAGCACTTCAATCTGGTAAATATGATACAAACAAAACTGCTTTAATAATGTCTCAAACTGGTGGTGGTTGTAGAGCTACAAATTATATAGGATTTATAAGAAAAGCTTTAAAAGATGCTGGTTTTGAAAATGTACCTGTTATATCTTTTAATATAGTTGGTATGGAAAAAATGCCTGGATTTAAAATTACTGTTCCTTTAGCAGAAAAATTGCTGAAAATGGTTGTTTATGGGGATTTACTACAAAAAATGCTAACTAAAAATAGAGTATATGAGGTTAACAAAGGCGAGACTCAGAAATTATTTGATATTTGGATGGAAAAATGCAAAGAAATCTTATCAAGAAAATCTACTAACAAGGAATTTAAACAAAGTATTTATGATATAGTAAACGACTTTGAGAAAATAGAATTAGATATGTCAGTAGAAAAACCAAAAGTTGGTGTTGTTGGTGAAGTCTTAATAAAATATCATCCTTTTGGAAATAACTATGTAGCAGACCTTTTAGAAAAAGAAGGAGCTGAAGTAATTCTACCTGATTTTATGGGGTTTGCAAAATTTATGTGTACTCATAAAATAACTTTTAATAGTTTATTAAATATAAATAAAACCTCTTCAAAAATAATGAAAACTGCTATAAAATTAATTGATATTCTTGAAAAAGATGTAAAAATAGCTTTAGCAAATTCTAAAAAAGGCTATTTACAACCTTGTGATATATGGCACTTAGAAGATAAAGTAAAAGATGTATTATCAATCGGAAATCAAACAGGTGAAGGATGGTTCTTAACAGCTGAAATGATTGAATATATTGAAAATGATATACCTAATATTGTTTGTGTACAACCATTTGCTTGTTTACCAAATCATGTTGTAGGAAAAGGTGTTATAAAAACTATTAGAGAAAAATATCCAGATGCTAATATTTCTCCAGTTGATTATGATCCAGGTGCTAGTGAAGCAAATCAAGCTAATAGAATAAAATTATTAATGACTGTTGCTAAAGACAATTTAAAAACAAAAAATAACGAAAAAAAAACAATTGATAATGAAAATATTATACAAAGTAATACTTATGAAACAGAAAAAATAGATTAAAAATCTACATAATGTAGAATATTTTGTAAAATTTGATATATAATAAAATACGAGTTATAATATACTCAAAACGTCGGTAAATAGTTTAAACCCTGAAGGTATAAAAAAGACTAGGAGCTCCTAGGAGGCTGCTGAAAAAGTAGTCCCAAATTAGCTCTCAAAAAAATCGTGAATTGGAA
>CAQRYF010000071.1 GCA_948875265.1 uncultured Clostridia bacterium | reverse complement strand
ATTTTTCGTCATAAGAGAATAAAATTGTTATAACAAGTGCTATTAGTGTAATTCCATTCTCTTGTTTTATTATTTGGCTTTTTTGTATCTTTTTCATCTTTTGCATTCTCCTCCATATCTTTTTTCTAAATTATTTCCTTTTTTTGTTTTAATATTCATATTACTATTTTTATATTATTATACATATTTAATGATTCTTTTGCAAGTGCTTTTAGGTGCATATTTCTTTTGATTTTAATTGTAAAATATTATTAATAACACAAAAAAGGAGTGATTATATTTGCAAAAACTAAAAATTCCTAAAAACCATAGTGGAATTAGTAAGACTTTACGATTACCAGAAAATCTTGTAGATGATATTCAAATTTTATCTGATTTAAAAAATATATCTTTTAATAAAACTGTAATTGAACTTTTAGATTTTTCTCTTGAAAATTTAGATTCTGAAGATGAAAAATTTATACAAAAGAAACGTAAAGAGCTTCATATTAATATTTAATGTATACAATATTTTGTTGTATACTTTTATGTTTAATTTAGTTTTTTTCATCTTTATATGTTACACAAATAAAAAATCTCATAGATTTCTCTACAAGATTATTTATTTAAAAAATTCTTAATACATCATTATATGTTACATATATTGACAAAGCTATTAATATTGCAAAACCTAATAATTGTATGTTTATTTCTGTTTGTTCTTTTAATGGTTTTTTTCTGATTAGCTCAATTATTAATATTAATATTTTTCCACCATCTAGAGCTGGTATGGGTAGTAAATTTGTAATTCCTAATGATAAAGATATTAATGCTAACATATATATGAATTCATAAAAGCCATTTGTTTTAGCAACCACTTCTGATATCCCAACTGGTCCCATCATTTGATCTACTCCAACATTTCCAGTAAATAATTGCTTTAAGTTATCAATTATTGAAAATACAAATTCTTTTGTTTCCATTGCACCATTTATACATCTATTTAAAAATGTATCTGATGCTTCTTTCATATTAACACCTAAATAATAATTAGAAATATAATCTGGGGTTAATTCTATTTGTATTTCATTATTTCCTCTTTTTATTGTTAGCAATATTGTATTTATTCCTTTTTGGTTAATTAATTGTAAAGCCTTATTTCTATCTCCATTTATTTCTTGATTATTAATTTTTAATAATTCATCATTTGCTTGTATTCCTTGTTTTTCTGAGCTACTTCCTTTATCTACTGATACTATTTTACATTTCTCATCTAAATACATTCCTGTTGATTTGGATTTTATCTCTGTTGGCTTTATTGTATATTCTAATATCTCTCCATTTCTATCTATTTTTATAATTATTTGTTCTCCTTTTGTCTTTTCCATTATCTTGTTTAAATCATTTTTGCTTTTTATTCTGTTATTTTGTATTTCTATTATTTTATCTCCGCTTTTTAGTCCTATTTCTTGTGCTACATATCCATCAATTATAGTATCTATTTCATTTGATATATACGCTCCTGTTGTTGATATAAGTACAAAATAAATTACAATAGCAAATACAATATTTACTATTGCACCTGCAGCTACAATCGCTATTCTTTTTGGTATACTTGCTTTAGAAAAAGAATGTTTATCTTCTGACCTTTCTTCTTCTCCTTCCATACTAACAAATCCCCCAAGTGGAAATAATCTTAATGCATATTTTGTTTCTTTGCCTTGTTTTCTCCAGATAGTTGGTCCAAATCCAATTGCAAATTCGTTTACTTTTACTTTACATAATTTTGCAACTGTAAAATGCCCTAATTCATGTATAAGTATTAAAAATCCCAATAAGAATATTATTTTTATTGCTGATATAATAAATGTTATCAAATGTTTAACCTCCTAAAAGAGGATTTGGGGCCAGGTTTCAAATCCTCATTGTTTTACATCTTTATATAAGTTTTATTCTTAACTTTCTTGTTTTACTAAGGATTTGAAACCTGGCCCCAAATCCTCTTTTTATAATAAAGTAAATAATGCATATGCAAATGGTGCTAAAAAGATTAGACTATCTATTCTATCTAACATTCCGCCATGACCTGGTATCAAATTACTATAATCTTTAATATCTACAAATCTTTTTATGCTAGATGCTGCAAAATCTCCAATTTGACCTACAAAACTTAACACTATAGCTATTCCAGATATTAACAAATATGAATAATTCATATCCCAATATGTGTTTGCTATATATGTATATCCCATCATAATCAATATTGCACCTAGTACTCCTCCTATACATCCTTCTATTGATTTTTTAGGACTAACTTTGCTAAATTTATGTTTTCCTAAGTATTTTCCCACTATATATGCAAATATATCTGTTCCCCATGCTGCAATAATTGCATACCAAATCAATATATTTCCATTTTCCATTCCATAGATTAGAGATATAAACATCATAAAAAATACTACATAAAATATTCCAATAAATGTATAGGCAATATCTTTAAATGATGTTTTCATATCTGTTGCAATTATTTGAGCAAATAATATTATTAAAATTGTTGGTATTGATAAAGTTCCCACAATACTTAAATACTCTTGTGGTATTATATGTATAATTGATAAACTTATACAACTTAAATATCCTATCCATTTTACTGGTTTTGATACTTTTGAAACAGCATTAAAATATTCATTCATACTTATAAAAGCTATAATTGCTAATGCAATATCTACTACTATTTTATTACCTATTAAAAAAACTATTACTACTAATGGAAAACCTAGTATACTTGACGTTATTCTTTTTACATCCATATTTCATTTCTCTCCTATTTAATACTTTATTATTCTAATTCGCTCCAAACTTTCTCGTTCTTTTTTGATATTCTATAATTGCTTCATCTAAATCATTTTCATTAAAATCAGGCCAATTTTTATCTATAAATAAAAATTCCGAATACACTAATTGCCATGGTAAAAAATTACTTAATCTTAACTCTCCACTTGTTCTAATTAGTAAATCTGGGTCTGGCTGCCCTTTTGTATATAGGCTATCTGATACTGTTTTTTCTGTTATATCTTCTATTTTTAATTCTTTTTGTTCTACTCTTTTAGCAATTTGTTTTATTCCTTTTAATATTTCATCTCTTCCACCATAATTTAGTGCAATATTAAATGTTACACCTGTGTTGTTTTTTGTTCTTTCTATGCATTTATTTATACTTTTTTGCATCCCTTCTGATAAAGCTGTAATATCTCCTAATATTTTCACTCTAATATTTTCTGTATCTGCTCTTTTACTATATTCATCTAAATAATTTTGAAGTAATAACATTAGTGCTTTTACTTCCTCTTCTGCTCTTTTCCAATTTTCTGTTGAAAATGCATATACTGTTATATATTTTAGTCCTATTTGATTAGCATATCTAACTATCTTCTCTAATGTCTTTGCTCCCTCTTTATGTCCAAAACTAGCAGGTTTTCCTTGTGCTTTTGCCCATCTCCTATTACCATCCATTATAATTGCAATATGTTGTGGCATATAATCTTTATTAACTTCCATTACTGTCTCCTTATTTGCTTCTATTTTTTATATATAAAGCAAGCTCTTTTAAAAAGTATGCTTTTTCTCCATAATCTTGAATTTCCTTAATTGCTTCTTTTGTTATCTTGTCTAATATTTCTTTTGCACCTTCTAATCCATATTTAGAAACATATGTACATTTGCCTAAAGCTTTATCATTTCCTACTGGTTTTCCTAATATCTCTTCATTTCCTTCTTCTGATAATATATCATCTTTTATTTGAAATGCTAACCCTATTCCATCTGCATATTTTGATAATTTTTCTAAATCTTCTTCCTCACAATTAGCAAGCCTAGCTCCCATTCTAATACACAATTTTAAAAGTGCACCTGTTTTATTCTTGTGAATATATTCTAAATACTTCTCAGAAATTTGCTTTCCTTCACATTCTGTATCTACAAATTCTCCTGCTATCATCCTATCTACTGCTACAGAAAACTCATTAAAAACACTTAATTTATTATTAATTTCTTGTATTGAAGTATTTTTTAAATCTTCACTTAGAATTATATATGCATTATTTAACAAAGCATCTCCAGCTAGAATTGCTGTTGCTTCATTAAATTGTCTATGATTAGTTGGTTTACCATGTCTAAAATCATCATTATCAATTCCAGGTAAGTCATCATGTATTAGTGAAAAATTATGTATCATCTCAATAGCTACTGCATAAGGCATACATTTTTTTATATCTTTCTTAAAAATTTCATATGTAGCTATTACTAAAATAGGTCTTATTCTTTTTCCCCCTGCCATTAAACTATATTCCATTGATTGGTTCAAAATCTCTTCTGGACATTTTTGTTTTTTTAAATATTTTTCTAATTCTTTATTTATCATTTGTTGATATATTTCTAAATTTTGTTTAAAATCCATATCTTGCCCCTTTTAACTTATCCCCTTATACAGACATGATTTCTTTTTCTTTTACTTCTAATATTTTATCAATTTCTTCTATATTTTTGTCTGTTATTTTTTGAATTTCAACTTCAGCTTGTTTTAACTCATCTTCTGTCATCTCAGCATTTTTTTGCTTAGCTTTTGCTTCATCTATCCCATCTCTTCTTATTGATCTTATTGCTACTTTAGCTTCTTCTGCCATTTTCTTGATATCTTTTACTAATTCTTTTCTTCTTTCTTCATTTAATTCAGGAAATGCTAGTCTTATTACTTTTCCATCATTATTTGGGTTAATTCCAATGTCAGATGCCAAAATCGCTTTTTCTATTTCTTTTAAAATACTTGCATCCCAAGGTTGAATAACTATTAATCTTGCCTCTGGAACAGATACTCCAGCCACTTGATTAATTGGTGTTGGTGTTCCATAATAATCTATTTTTACTTTATTTAATATAGCAGGATTAGCTCTTCCTGCTCTAACCTCTGATAGTTTTTCACTATATACACTAATTGACTTTTCCATTTTTTCTTTTAAATTTGTATAATCCATTTTTATCTCTCCTTTTTATTTATAATTATTATTTTACTATAGTTCCGATTTTTTCGCCTTTAACAGCTCTAACTATGTTTTCTGGATCTGCTATTCCAAACACTAATAATGGCATATTATTATCTCTACACATTGCTGTTGCTGTTGAATCCATTACTTTTAAGTCTTTTTCTAAAACTTCCATATAAGAAATTTCCTCATATTTTTCCGCTGTTAAATCTATTTTAGGATCTGCAGAATATACTGCATCAATTGCTTTTCCAAGTAATATAATATCTGCTTTTATTTCTGTTGCTCTTAATACTGCTGCTGTATCTGTTGTAAAATATGGATGTCCTGTACCACATGCAAATATCACTACTCTTCCTCTATTTAAATGTTTTTCTGCTTTTCTTTGTATAAATGGTTCTGCAATTTCTCTCATTTCTATTGCTGTTTGTACTCTTGAATGTATTCCTCTTGCTTCTAATGCATCTTGTAGAGCTAATCCATTCATTCCTGTTGCAAGCATTCCCATATAGTCTGCTGTTGTCCTTTCCATTTGATGTCCGTTTCTTCCTCTCCAGAAGTTTCCTCCACCTACAACTATAGCTACTTGAACTCCCATTTCTACTATTTCTTTTACTTTATCACATATCTTTCCTACTGTTTCTACATCTACACCTGTTTTTTGTTCTCCAGCCAAAGCTTCTCCACTCAATTTTAGAAGAACTCTTTTATATTTCACATCTGACAAATCTTTCACTCTCCTTAAAATATATTTTTGTCCTTGTCATTTTATCATATATTTAAAAAAAATACAGTATTTTTCCCATATTTTATTAATTTTTTCTTAATTGGACAAAGGGACATTATCTACGTCCCTAATTAATATCATTTTAATTTGTAGCCAAAAAAACAAAGGGACATTATCGAGGCTGCTGAAAAAGTAGTCCCAAATTAGCTCTCAAAAAAAACGTGAACTGGA
>CAQRYF010000070.1 GCA_948875265.1 uncultured Clostridia bacterium | reverse complement strand
TATAATTATGTTTTATAATTTTAAAATTATTTGTTTTCTAATCTAGATTCATTTTCTATTATAGTCATTATTAATTGAACAGTTTTTTCGAAGTCATCATTTTTTATCATATAATCATATAGTTTTATTTTTGTTTCTTCATATTCTAATCTTCCAAGTCTTAATTCAATTTCTGCTTCACTTAGGTTGTCCCCTCTATTTATTAGTCTTCTTCTTAATTCTTCTTTTTCTACTCTTAGAAAGATTGTTACTAGTTTTGTTTCATCTTTTAATAATTTTATTAAATTTTCTGTCCCATTCACTTCTATGTCTTTTACAATTATTTTTCCACTAGCTATTTTATCATTCATCAATTTTCTTGATGTTCCATAGTAATTTTCATGGTGCAAATCATATTCATAAAATTCATTATTTGCTATTCTTTTTTCAAATTCTTGCTTAGTTATAAAATGATATTGTACTCCTTCTTCTTCTCCTGGTCTTGGATTTCTTGAAGTGTATGAAGGCAAAGATATCACGTTATCCATCCTTTTAATTAGTTCTTTTGTTATTGTATCTTTTCCCGCTCCTGATACACCTGATAAAATTACTAGCATATATTTACCTTCCCTTCAGCTATTTCATTTGCTGCTAAAGTAACTGGCGAATCTTCTTTAACACTAGTTTTTGCTTCATCTCCTTGAGCTATTTGTCTTGCACGTCTTGCTGTTGCAATTACTAATTCATATCTATTAGCAGCTTTTGTTAATAATTCTGTAACACTTGGTTTTACCATCATTTTAAAATCCTCTCCTTTATTTCTTATTGTTTTAAATTTATTTAACAACTTCAGTTGTTTGTTTACTATCATCTTGTGACATTGTCTTATCAATTCTTCCTCCAACAGTTTCTGGTTGAACTGCTGATAAAATAATATGTCCTGAATCCATAATTAATACAGCTCTTGTTCTTCTTCCATAAGTAGCATCTACTGCTGTTTTATTGTCTTTTGCTTCTTGCACCATTCTTTTTATAGGTGCTGATTCTGGGCTTACAATTGCCACTATCCTTTCTGCTGAAACTATATTTCCAAATCCTATATTTACTAATTGCATACAATCAATCCCTTTCTATTCTATATTTTGAACTTGTTCTCTTATGTTCTCTATTTCTGTTTTAATATCTATAACTCCGTTAGTTATTTCTAGATTGTTTGCTTTTGAGCCTATTGTATTAGTCTCTCTGTTCATTTCTTGAATGATAAAATCTAATTTCTTTCCTACAGCTTCGTCAGAGTTTAAAAGATTTTCAAATTGTGATATATGACTATCTAATCTTGTAACTTCTTCTTGAATTGAACATTTATCTGCATATATTACAACTTCTTGAGCAAGTCTTGCTTGATCAATTTCTTGATTTTTTAGTATTTCTTTTATTCTGCCCTCTAATTTTACTACATATTCTTCAATAAGTCCAGTAGAAAGTGAAGATATTTCTTTTATTTTACCTATTATTACATCTATTCTAGCTAATAAATCTTCTACCATTTTCTTTCCTTCTATTTGTCTCATATTAATTAACCTATCTACTGCCATATCAGTTACTTCAATTACTTCTTGTTTAATAGCATCGTCGTCTTGAGTTGTTTTTATACTTAAAACATCTGGATATTTAGATATTTCTGTCACTTCTATATTAGATAAAATATTTTCTTGCTTAGCTAACTTTTTTAATTCATTGATATATATTTTTGCAATTTCTGTATTGATTTTTATATCTTTCCCTTCAGTTGAATTATTTTCAAATGTAACAAATACATCTATTTTGCCTCTTTTCACCTTTGAAGAAACTACTTTTTTTATATCTTCTTCAAGATAGCTTAATGTTCTTGGCATTTTTACTGATATATCAAGATATCTGTGATTAACGCTTTTTATTTCTATTTGATATTCTCTTAAATTTTTAGATAGGTTTGCTTTGCCATATCCTGTCATACTTTTAATCATTTACTTTTACCTCTTTTTTTTGTCTTCCCCTTCTTTTTTGGGGTTTATTTTCTTTTTTATTATCTTCTTTTTGTTTTTTTACTTTTTCTTTACTTTCTTTTAATTTTTCTTCTTTTTTATTTTCTTCATCTTCTATTACTGTGGTATTTCTCTTTTTTGCTTCTTTTTTTATTGGTTCATCTTTTTTTACAATATCTGAAATATCACTTAATGTTTTTAAATATTCTCTTCTTCCTTTTGTATATAATATAATTGATTTTAATACATAATATATTGAGAATATATATGATGAAGTTAATAAATATGTCCTAAAATCATATTTAAATAAGTTTATTACATGTATTATTGATAAAGTATGTAATGACATAAATATCAATTCTATAGCAGAAATTGCAATTTCACCACTATCCTTTTTATACGCTTTTTCTAAAGCTAATATTCCAGATAACAGAAACATACCTGAAAATACTTGTATATCTCCAATAAGTCTTTCTGATTTTATTTTAGTATATGCTAAGTTCAAAACTACAAAATATATCATAATACATATAGCCTTTAGTAAATTTTTAAATATTTTTTTTAATATTTCTTGTGATATTTCTTTTGGCAATTTTTCTTTTTTCTTTTTTTGTACAATATTATCTTTTACTTCTTCTATTGTTTTTTCTTTCATTGCTTCCTCCTAGTTCTCTAGTTCGTACATAATAATACTAAGAACATTTAAGGCTACTGTTTCTGTTCTTAATATTCTTTTTCCTAGAGTAATGATTTTAGCTCCTGCATCGCTTAACTGCTTAGCTTCTGCATTATCTATTCCACCTTCTGGACCAATTATTATAGCAATTTTTAATTCATCTTTATTAATTTTTTTTATATTTTCTAATTCTTGTTTTATAGTATTTTCCTTTTCATTTTCATAAGCTAATAATACTATATCATATTCTTTGCATAAATTACAAATATTTTTAATATTAACTACATTATTTATTTGTGGGATAATACCTCTTCCACATTGTTTTGCTGCTACTTCTGAAATCTTTTGCCATCTTTGAATTTTTTTTATTTTATCTTTTTCATTTAATTTAACAACACATCTTTTCATTTCAACAGGTGTTATATCGTAAACGCCTAACTCAACAGACTTTTGTATTACTAATTCCATTTTATCTGATTTAGGTAATCCCTGAAATATTGTTACTTTTATATTTGTTTCTACATTTGTTTCTAGTTTTTCTACAATATTACAACAAATACTTTCTTCTTGTATTTTTGTAATTTCACAAATATAGTCTTGTGCAGTTAATGTATTACATATTGTTATTTTATTTCCTATTTTTTCTCTTAAAACATTTTTTATATGGTTAACATCACTACCTGTTATTTGTATTTTATTTTTATCTATTTGTTCTTCATTTACAAAAAATTTTGGCATAATCTTCTCCTTTTTATTTGTCGCTATTATAACATAATGGTACAAAAAAAGAAAGTGCTTTAACACTTTCTTCTATTTGCTTTAATAATTTTCTGCTTTTATTTCAAAATAAGCTTTTGGATGAGCACATACTGGACAAATTTCTGGAGCTGATTTTCCAATTACTATATGTCCACAATTTCTACATTTCCAAATTCTATCTCCATCTTTACTAAATACTAATCCATCTTCTACATTTTCTAATAATTTTTTATATCTTTCTTCATGTTCTTTTTCTATTTTTGCTACTTCTTCGAATAAAAATGCAATATGGTCAAATCCTTCTTCTTTAGCTTCTTTAGCCATTCTATCATACATATCTGTCCATTCGTAATTTTCTCCTTCAGCTGCAGCTTTTAAGTTTTCTGATGTTGTTTTTATATCTCCACCTTGTAATAATTTAAACCACATTTTAGCATGTTCTTTTTCATTGTCAGCTGTTTCTTGGAATATAGCAGCTATTTGCTCATATCCTTCTTTTTTCGCTTTGCTTGCAAAATAAGTATATTTATTTCTAGCTTGAGATTCTCCTGCAAAAGCCTCCATTAAATTTTTCTCTGTTTTACTTCCTTTTAATTCCATTCAAATTTCCTCCTTATCATTTTTTATGATTTACATTTTTCACATATTCCATCAATAGTTATATTATTAATTTCAAAGTTCTTTTCGGTTTGCTCTTTAATAATATTTGAGATAACTTCTAAGTTAAAGTTATAAGAAAAATCATATACTTTTCCACATCTTTTACAGATAGCATGTTGATGTTGTTCATACATATAATCATATCTGTCTGGACCTATACTCATAGTAATTTTAATAATTTCTCCTTGTTCTAGTAAAATATTAATGTTTCTGTATACTGTACTTTTACTGATTGTGGGTTCTTCTTTAATTACTAAGTTATAGATTTCTTCAGCAGTAGGATGTATTAGATTATTTTTTATAACTTCTAGTATTAATTCCCTTTGTTTGGAATAGTTATTCATAAATCTCTCCTTTAAATTAGGAATTATTCCTAATTTTGTTTTATTCTATATTATAGAATTTAATTTGTCAATACCATTTTTATAAATTCATATTAAAAACTTCTAGTACTTCCTCCACCGCCTGAAGATCCTCCTCCACCTGAAGAACCTCCTGAAAAGTCATTATCATTCCATCTATCATTATATCTATCATATGGTGGTCCACCTCTTCCACCACTACTTGATGACATTCCAGAATATAACCCTAATATATTTAATACTGAAAATATAAATATTAGTGCGAATTCTTTAAATAATAATATCATTATTATTGTAGTTATTATAATATAAATTGCCGAAACTGTAATCTTTTGATTTTTTTCTAAATCTTTTAATTTCTTTCCTATGATATTTCCTAAAATTGGTGTTCCTATGAATATAAATGGAAGAATAGGGGAATTTAATAATCCACTATTAGCTGTGTCTTCTACTTCATCAGCTCCCACTTCTACATTATATTCTTTACTAATTATATTTATAAAAGCATTAAATCCATTTTTAATTCCTTCGTCCCAATTATTATTTTTTAAATATGGTATTATATATTCATCCTGAATTCTTCCTGTTTTTGCATCTGGTAATATTCCTTCTAATCCATATCCTACTTCAACTCTAATTTTTCTTTCTTCTAAAGCAAGCAATATTAGTAATCCGTTATCTTTGTTTTTGTCTCCTATTCCATAAGTTCTAAAAAGCTCTGTCGCATATTCTTCTATATTTTTTTCTCCTAGGTCTTGAACAGTTACAACAACCACTTGAGATTCTGTTTGACTATATAAACTCTCATTAACTTTAATAATATAACTTTCTGTCTCATTACTCAATATATTTGCATAATCATTTACATAGAATTCAGAGGTTGGATTTACTATTGCAAAAGTCAATATTGGCACTAATATAAAAATAATTGAAAGCATTGTAATTATTATCTTTTTATTCAAAGTTAACACTTGGTACCTCCTTGCTTGATTCATCTGCTTCAAAATACTCTGTCTTTTCAAATCCAAACATTCCTGCAAAAATACTGCTAGGGAATTTCTTTATTTTTAAATTATATTCTTTTACTGCTTTGTTATAATCTCTTCTAGCTACTGCAATTCTATTTTCTGTTCCTGCTAATTCATCTGATAGTTGAATAAAATTTTGTGATGATTTTAAATCTGGATAATTTTCAACAATTACAGATAATGACTTTAAAGAACTAGAAAGCTCATCATTGGCTGTTGCTTTTTCTTCTATAGTTGAAGCATTTACTAATTTTGTTCTAGCAGTAGTAACTTTTTCTATTACTTCATTTTCATGATTAGTATATCCTTTTACCGTATTTACTAAATTTGGTATTAAGTCTGCTCTCCTTTGTAAAGTTATATCTAAATCAGATAATTTACTTTCTACATTTTCTGATTTAGAAACTAGTCCATTGTAGCTAATTATACATCCTATAATAACAATTGCCACAATTGCTATTATTGCTATTGATTTTTTGTTTTTCATAATTATTCCTCCTAATATTATTTTATTTATAAA
>CAQRYF010000069.1 GCA_948875265.1 uncultured Clostridia bacterium | reverse complement strand
GACGATGTTTCAAATAGAGAATATGAAAATCAATTACAGAGCTTTTTAGATTCTTTAAACAATGAAACAAGCATAAATAAAATGTAATATTAAATAACAAGTATAAATCCAGGTCGTATCTGGGTTTATTTTTTTATGCCAAAATATTAAAGCAACTATAAATATTATCCCTATTGATAACAATGCAATCCCTTTAGGTATCATATTTTTTCCCTCCTAATAAATCGTATTTTGCAAAAACCCTAGCACCATTATTCCTGACATACTTATATTTGCTAGTATTATTAATATAGCTTGTACTATTTTTTGTTTTAGTTTTCTTTTCATTTGTTTACACCTTCTTTCGTTTACTTTTTATTTCTTTCAATTTCCTTTTGAGCCATTCTTATAAAAATGTTTGCAACTTCTTTATAAATTTCTTCTTTCTCTTCTTCTGTTGTTTCAACAAAATGTCTTGTTACTTTATACTCTTTCTTCATAAGACCAGCTCCTTTCTTAATTTTTATTCAGATAGTTTGTACTTGTTGATAATTTGCTATTTTTGCCTTGGTTAATTTTTTTTAACATTTCAAGTTAAAAAAATATAGTCCATAAAATTATAATTATTGGCAATGCAGAATTTTATAATACCTCCAATTACTTTTTTGCCAGCATTTCTTCCATTATTCTTTAAAATCATATTTAATTGATATTTGCTAATTCCTATATTTCTAGCCATTTCTGATTGATTGTTATTAAATTTATTTTCTAATAATGCAATAAATGCCTTCATATTAATTTCCATATTTTCACCTCTTTCTTTTGGTAAATTTTTTCTAACCATTTGCATTATACAAAATAAAAAAAAATAAGTCAATACTTTTGGTAAATTTTTTTTAACTTTTTTTGTTGACTTTTTTTAACCGTTGATATATACTATATTTGGAGGTATTTTTTATGTTTGATAAAAAACAATTTGCTCAAATTTTAAAAAAAATAAATGAAACTTATGATAGTCAAAGAGATTTTGCTAAGAAATCAAAAATAAATAGAACTTATCTTTCTCAATATATGAATATGAAATTAAATGAACCGCCTAAGCCTGCAATACTTCAAAAGTTAGCTAATTCTTCAAACAATATTATTTCTTATGCACAATTAATGGAAGTATGTGGATATATAGACGTTTATACTGATATTCCTGCTGAATTAATAAGACAAAAAACAGAATATATTGTTGACAATACAGACTATTTATTATCATCAGGATTAGATAATGAACAAATTTTTCAATTACAAAATATTGTTGATTTAGATTTTTCTTCTAAAGAATATCAAGAAAAATTGGATTCCTTTTTATCTACATTGCCTCTTGAAACATCTTATATTGTATTAAAGCTTTTACAAAATATGTTGTCAAAGTTAAAAGAAGATGCTAATGAAAAGGTTTCACTAGCTCATGAATTAAAGTTAGAGACAGATGAACTTTTACAAAAAGTTTCTCTGGAAGATTTAAAAAAACTATCTGATAAAAACAAACTATCTAAAATCCCAATTTTAGGCACTGTAAAAGCAGGATATGACTGGTTAGCAGAAGAGAATGTTGTAGACTATATTACATTAAAAGAAAACTTGCCTAATATTAAAGAATACTATGCACTTAAAATAACTGGAGATAGTATGCTTCCGCTTCTAAGTGAAGGAGATTTAGTTATAATTCATTCTCAAGATGATGTTGAAAGTGGACAAACTGCAGTGGTTCTTATTAATGGAGAAGAAGCAACAGTGAAAAAAGTAATAAAAACAAGTGAAGGTATAGAACTTCATTCAATGAACCCTTATTATCCTGTTAAAAAATTTAATTTTGAAGATATGAAAAATATACCAGTAAAAATAATAGGAAGAGTAAAAGAAGCGAAAATAAAAGGAGCTTTTGAATAGAGGTGGTAATTTATGTATGCTATTTATGCAAGACAATCTATAGAAAAAAGAGATAGTGTTAGTATAGAAGCACAAATAGATAGATGCAAGTCTTATTGTGATGGACAAGAATATAAGATATATAAAGATGTAGGATATTCTGGAAAAGATATAATCAGACCTCAATTTTCAAAGCTTCTAAAAGATATAAAATCAGGTCTTGTAAAAAAGGTTATCGCATATAGATTAGACCGTATCAGTAGGAGTATCGCAGATTTCTCTCAGTTGTTATTAATGTTTGATGAATACAATGTAGATTTTGTTTCTGCTACTGAAAATTTTGACACAAACTCTCCAATGGGTAGAGCTATGATCAATATAGTAATGACATTTGCACAACTAGAAAGAGAAACTATAGTAGAACGTGTTACAGATAATTATTATTTTAGAGCAAATAATGGATATTGGGCTGGAGGGTATGCTCCATATGGATATAAAATAAAGCATATAATTGGTGATGACGGCAAAAGACATTCTATTCTAGAAATTAGTGAAGAACAAGCAAAAATTGTTAAAAAAATTTATGATATGTATATAAATAAAAAAATTAGTATGAGAAAGATAGCTCAACAATTAAACTATGATAAAGTTCCAACTATGAAAAAACGGTTTTTGGGGAATTAATGCGATATCTTCTATTCTCTCCAGACCAATTTATACACCTGCTACAGCTAAAATATATGATTACTATAAGAATTTAGGTGCTAATATAACAAATGACATAGAAAGCTTTGATGGTAGTATAACTGCCAATTTATATGGCAAAGCAAAAAAGAATGTAAAAGTTAAAGCTAGAAGAAACTTTGATGAAATGTATTTGTCATTAATAAATTGTAATGCTATTATTTCAAACGAGGATTGGTTTAAAGCTCAAAAAATCAAAGGAACGATGAAATACTTACCTCCACGTGCAAACACCTCTAAAATTTCATTCTTGTGCGGATTAGTCAAATGTGGAAAATGTGGCGGTAATTTAGTAACTCAAGGTAGTAAAAATAGCTACGGTGTACAATATTATTATTTAATATGTAGTAATAAAAGAAATTTAGGAGCATCTGTTTGTGATAATAAAATGATAGACGTATCTAAATTAGAAGATATAGTTATTTCAGATATGAAAAAGCGATTTAACTCTAAAAACGTAACAAAAAAAATAAATGCTTATGTGAAAAATAACAAAAATAAAGATATCGAAAAGTTAAATAAAAAAGAACATTTAGAAAACAGTGTTGTTAAATTAAATTTGCAAATAGATAATCTTATCAATTCTATTGCTGAATCAAATGAATTTACTTTAAAATATATAAACAAAAAAGTAGAAGAACTAGAAAAAGAAAAACAGAGCATATTACAACAAATCTCTTCTTTAAATATTTCTAACGACGAAAATGAAGAAATAATAGAATATATAAGAAATATTGACGAAAAGTTGAACTCTAATGATTTTAATGAATTAAAAAACTTGTGTAAAGCAGTTATTGATAGAATTGTTATAACTGATGAAAACATAGACATACACTATAAAATATAAGTGTATGTCTTTTTGACGTTAATGTATCATTATTAAATACTAAAATTTTTGCCACTATTTTAATCTTCCCTTTATACATTTTATCATATTTTATAAAAGCTCTTTTATTTTAGTTCGCAAAAATTATATTATCCTAATCAATTCCTTTTTTATACAATATAAAAGCTCTACAAAATCTTTTCAGATTATTTGTAAAGCCTATACAACTATTCGTCTAACATTAATTTAGTTTTCTTATCTTTCAATCTTTTTATTTGTTCTCTTTCTACTTGCTTAATACTCTTTTCTGGTGTTGGTAAATCTTCTGGCATTGTACCTCCAATATCTTCTATTGCCTTTCTTACCTTTTCTCCAACTTCATAATGTGTTGAAGTCGCTTTACTACAACTTTGTATTTTATCTTTTTTTAGTTTTTCTTCTGTTTGAGATATTCTAAATAAATTGGCAATTAATTCTGTACTCCCCATAAAGTCTAATATTTTTTCCTTATCTTTTAATTTTTTTCTTTTGTGTATATCATCTACAGTTAAACCTCCATATAATCCCATATATCCTGCATTTTGAAACTCCGCATATTCTTGGTTTGTTATTACACCTGCATTATGTGCTGCTTCCAATAGCATTTGATTCCATTGCTTTATATCTCCACGAATCACTAATCGTTTATTCTCTTCATCTAATTGATTAAAATAATTTGCAACTTCTTGTCTTCTAGTTTGAATTGCAAAATAAGTTTGCCCCAAAGCAATTACTTCTTTTCTCGGATCTCCATTTTGTACAATTATATAACAAGCATATCTTGAAAGCTCATAATCTAACAACTCTCTTACTGTGTTACTGCCTATTTCAACCATTTTCCTGACCTCAGGAAAATGGTCTTGAATTTTAAATCCACTATTGTTACAAGCCAATTTCGCTCTATCAATTACCTTTGCAAAATTCTCCCATTTCTTATATTGTAAAACCTTACTTAACTCTCTTGCATTCCAATATTCAGTTCCATCTTCCCTAATCCTTTTTATCTTTTCAAAACTTTTATATTCTTCTGCTTGTAGATTGCTCATTACTATCATCTCCAATTTGTTATTTTTCATTTGCTATATTGTATTAAACATTTGTTTATATATCAAGTATTTTTTTTGAAATCCAACAAAAATATATAAAAGCTCTACAAAATCTTTTCAGATTATTTGTAAAGCTTCCATATCTATATTCTTAATTTTATTTGAATAAATAGGTAGTTTCTCATTTTTAGACCCGACCCCAAAATGGGAATTTATTCTCTTGCTTTGACTACAACTCTTTTTTTGCTGTCATCTGTGCAAGTGATTAGGGTTATTTCTTTTTTTCCATTGGTTATTTGCGTTGTACAACTAACATCAGTTGGTGCTACTTCATATTTATTGTATACTTTATATTGTATTGTTTTTCCTGATAAATCTGTTATTTCTATAATGTCTCCAACTACTAGTGTTGGTACTTTACTAAAGAATTTTGTGTTTCTATAATTGTGTCCAACTATACAAAAGTTTCCTACTTCATTTGGATTTGCTCCCCAAAATTTTGTTGGTGACATTTTTAATAATATTTCTGTTTCTTCTGCAGAGTCTGTTTCTCCATCAACTACAGGATATGTTACATTTATTTTAGGTATATTTATTGTTGCTATAGTTGTATATCTATATCCTTCTTGTGTTGTTTGTACTGTTTTCTTTGTTGGATTTACATTATTATTTGTATTAGTTTGTTCTTGTACGATTCTTTCATTTTGTTCTTCATCATCTAATACTACTACTAATATATTGTTTTTTGCAACAGTTGTATCTTCTTGCATTTCAATATTAGCTAATATATCTTGTGATACTTCTTCACTTTTATTTCTATCATATTCAGCATAAATACAAAGGGATATTAAAATGCATACTAAAAAAACAGATAAAAAGAAATCAAATTTATAGATTTTCTTTTTTCTTTTTAATTCAGGTGTTATATATAGTTTTTTTGTAACCAAAATCTGATTCATACTATTCTCCCTATTTTATACTTCTATATTATTATACCATATATATATATTAAACAACAATAGTTTTTTATTAGTTATTTCAAAATTTTATTTGTAATATTTGCAAAATCTTCTATTTTCAATTTTTCTGCTCTTATATTTATATCCAATCCAGTTTGATTTAATATTTCTATTCCCTCTTCTTTACTTTTAAATATTTTACTATTTGTTAATGCATTTAATAGTGTTTTTCTTCTTTGCATAAAAGCATTTTTTATAACTTTAAACATCATTTTTTTGTCATTTACATTGACTGGTGGATTTTCTCTAATATTTAGTTTTATTACCTTTGATGTTACTTCTGGTTCTGGTATAAAAGAATTATTTGGTACTTCTAAAATCCCTTCTGCTTTTGAATAATAATAAACAGAATACGTAATTGCTCCTGTTTCTTTTTCTCCTGGAATGGCAATTAGTCTATCTGCTACTTCTTTTTGTATCATAACAGTAATACTATCTAGTTCTAGTTCTTCTTCTAGTAATTTCATTATTATTGGAGTAGTTATATAATATGGTAAATTTGCGACTATTTTTACTTTTTTAATACTCGAATTCTTCTTCTCTTCTGATATTATTTTTTTCAAATCTACTTTTAATACATCTTTATTTAATAATGAAAAATTATCATATAGTGAAAATCTATCTTCTAATATATTTATCATCTTAGTATCTAGCTCAATACATATTACTTTTCCTGCTTTTTCAAGTAAATATTTTGTTAATGTTCCTAATCCTGGTCCTATTTCAATAACCAAATCACTTTTTTCTATTTGGCTACTTTCTACTATTTTTTCTACTACTTCTTCACTAATTAGAAAATTTTGTCCTAAGGACTTATTTGCTTTAATATTATATTTTTTCATAATAAATTTTGTATCTTCTAATATATTACTCATCTATCTCTCCTAATTCTTATACACTAAAATTAATAATTATAATAAACATTCTATAATTATATTATATTTTCCCCATTTTTTCAAGTTTTTGTTGATTTTTATGTGATTAACTTATGATAAAATCACCCTAAGAGAATATCTGATGAAAAGTTC
>CAQRYF010000068.1 GCA_948875265.1 uncultured Clostridia bacterium | reverse complement strand
TATCTTTTTATATATGTAACTTTTTATTATATAAGTATCTAATTTTTTTGTTCTATCAAATTTCTAATCGTATCATATAAATATGGTTTAAATTCATTAATAGGAAGAGGTTCTTTATATAAAATAGAATTAAAACATGTTGAGCTCACTAATTCTATAATCATGTACAAAGTAACATCAGGGTTTTTCAAATTTAAATTATTTTCTTTTACACCTTTCAGAAATAATTTATAAACACTATCCTCATTTTCTTCATTACCTTCATATATTTTAAGTACAGTTTTGTTATAAATTCCCCAAGACAAATTTTTAGATATAAATTTTAAAAGAGCAGGAGTTCTAGTTAATTCATCAATAACATAATTTATTATAAAGATAACTTGGTCAGATAAATTAGAAATATAATTTTTTCTTAATTCTTGTAAAGCTTCTCTAAATAACTTATGAGATTTTTTTGCAATTAAAATATCTCTAATTTCATATTTATCTTTAAAATACAAATAAAATGTACCCTTTGCAACATTTGCATTATCAACAATTTCCTGTATAGAGGTATCTTTAGTTCCTTTTTCAGTAAATAACTTAAAAGCTGTATTTAAAAGCCTTAATTTTTTATCATTTTCTAATTCTTCTTTTTTCATAATAATCCTCCCTATAGTTCAAATTATTACATATTTTAGACAAATGGTCAATTATTTATGAGGAAATAGTCGAAAATTTTAGAAGAATTACAATATAACAAATTTTGAAGAGAATGCAAATAACAAGAATTACATTAAATTTTATAAAAAATATAAAAAGTATTGACCATTGGTCATAAAGAGAGTATAATATAAAATATGACTAATGGTCAGTAAGAAAGGAGTGTTTTTATGCATAAGTTTGGAAAAACAATTTGCAGATATAGAAAAATAATTTTAGTCATAGCTTTACTATTGTTGATTCCATCTATTATAGGAATTAAAGCGACAAGAATAAATTATGATATATTAGTTTATCTTCCAGAAGATGTAGAAACAATACAAGGAGAAAAGATACTTTCAGAAGAGTTTAACATGGGAGCTTTTTCAATAGTAATACTTGATGATATGAAAACAAAAGATGTTGTTAAATTAGAAGAAAAAATAAAAAAACTTGATAATGTAGATAAAGCAGTAAGTATTGCTGACGTCATAGGCACAGGTATTCCAATAGAAATGATACCAGACAATGTAAAAGATAAGATTTATAAAGATAATGAAACAGTAATGCTAGTTACATTTAAGGAACAAATATCATCAGACAGTACAATGCAAACAGTTCAAAAATTAAGACAGATAACAGATGAACATTGTAAAATAAGTGGAATGACGGCAACAGTATTAGATACAAGAGATTTATCAGATTCAGAAATTGCAATTTATGTTATTATAGCAGTTATTTTATGCTTAATTATATTAGAAATAGCATTAGACTCATATATTGCTCCAATTTTATTATTAGTAAATATAGGAATTGCTATTCTTTATAATATGGGAAGTAATATATTACTTCGGAGAAACATCATATATCACAAAAGCAATTAGTAGTGTACTTCAATTAGGAGTAACTATGGATTTTGCTATATTTTTATATCATAGTTATATGCAAGAAAAACAAAAAACAACAGATATTAATGAAGCAATGGCAAATGCAATTGGAAAGACATTAGTATCTGTTGTAGGAAGTTCACTTACAACTATAGCAGGATTTTTAGCATTATGTAGCATGAACCTTACTCTAGGAAAAGATATTGGTTTAGTTATGGCAAAAGGTGTATTTTTAGGTGTTGTGTGCGTAGTAACAGTACTTCCAGCAATGATACTTGAATTAAATAAATTAATTGAAAAGACAAAACATAAAGAAATATTACCAAAATTTAAAGGTGTAAGAGATTTTGTAATAAATCATTATAAGATAATTGTGATAATATTTTTAATTATATTACCAATTGCATTTTATGGATATAAAAATACAGGTATTTATTATAATTTAGATAAATCATTACCAAAAACATTACCTAGTGTATCTGCTAATAATGAATTAAAAGAAAAATTTGGAATGGTATCAACAGAATTATTATTAGTAGATAAAGATATGCCAGATTATCAAACTAAAGAAATGCTAAATAAAATAGAAGATTTAGAAGGAATTGAATGGACATTAGGTTATCCAAAAATAGCCAATTTAGGAATTCCAAAAGAAATGTTACCACAAGATATTTTAGGAATGTTACAAAACGATAAATATCAAATGATTATTATAAATTCAAAATATGAAATGGCAACAGATGAGTTGAATAATCAAGTAACAAAAGTAAATGAAATAATAAAACAATATGATGAAAATGCAATATTAGCAGGGGAAGGACCACTTATGAAGGATTTAGTAGAAATAAGTGATCATGATTTTAATAGTGTTAATACAGTATCTATTGCAATTATATTTATTATTATGATTGTTGTGTTAAAATCAATTTCATTGCCAGTAATATTAATAACAGTAATTGAATTTGCTATATTTATAAATATGGGAATTCCATATTATACAAATACAATATTACCATTTATTGCATCAATAGTTATAGGAACAATTCAATTAGGAGCAACAATAGATTATGCAATATTAATAACAACAAAATATATAAATGGAAGAAAAGAAGGAAAAGACAAGAGAGAAGCTATAGGTGAAGCATTAGGAACATCAATTAGCTCAATTGTAGTTAGTGGACTTTGCTTCTTTGGAGCCACATTTGGAGTTGGTGCATATTCAAAGATAGAAATGATTGGTTCCTTATGTACTCTTATGTCGCGAGGTGCAATTGTTAGTATGATATGTGTTATTACAGTACTACCATCATTTTTAATGGTATTTGACAAATTAATATGTAGAACAACAATTGGAATGAAATCAAAAATAAAGAAAGGATTTGATAATAATGAATAATAAAGTCACTTCAAAAATAATATCAGGTGCATTATTATGTACTATGATTGCTTATACAGCTCCAGTATTTGCATTTACAAAAGATGAAACTGTATATTCTAAATTAAATATAAATGGAAGTAGTTATAGCACTATTGTAAATAGTCATATAGAGAATAAAGAACAAGCAGAAATAATAAATGATATATCAGATTTATTAAATATAGAAAATGTAAACACAGATGAAGTACCAAGCCAAAATGGGAATAATTTAGTGTGGAATGCAGAAGGTAGTGATATATATTATCAAGGTGAATCACAAAAGGAATTACCAATAGAATGCAATATAAAATATGAGTTAGATGGTAAAGAAATATCTGCAAAAGAATTAGCAGGCAAAAATGGAAAAGTAAAAATAACTATAGAATATACAAATAAAGATGCTCATATAACTAATATTAATGGAAAAGATGAAACACTATATACACCATTTGTAGTAGTTTGTGGAACGATTTTAGATAATGAACATCATAAAAATGTAGAAATAACAAATGGAAAAGTAGTTGATGATGGAAGCAAGACAACAGTAATAGGAATTAGTTTGCCAGGAATGCAAGAGAGTCTAAATATTTCAAAAGATAAACTAGAAGTTCCAAATACTATAGAAATTACAATGGACGCAACTGAATTTGAATTAAGCAATATTGTAACATATGTTACACCAAAAGTAATTGAAGAAAATGACTTAGGTGTATTTGATAAAATAGATGAGATATATAGTAAAGTAGATACATTACAATCTTCAAGTAATCAAATCGAAGAAGGGGCAAATACTCTAAAAGAAGGAACAGATACTTATAGTGAAAAATCAAAAGAATTTAATAATGCTATGAATAAAGTAGCTAATGGCGTAAATAGTGCAAGTCAAAATTATTCTAAAATAGATAATGGTATATCAACATTAGATGATAGTAGTAATACTTTGAATTCAGGAGTAAGTTCTTTAAAACAAGGTACAGAAACGGTATTAAATAGTGTTTCAACAGTATCTAGCAACTTAGATAAGCTAGAAAAAGGAAGTGAAGCAATAAAGAATGGAGTTGTATCAATAAATGCAGGGCTAACTAATTTAATAAATGGAAAACAAAGCGAAAATAATGGTTATACTACATTAAAGGCAACATTAGAACAAAATGAAGCATTGTTAAGTAAATTAGTAAATGAATATAAAATACCAGAGACAGATGAAACTGTAGTTGGATTAAGAAAAACAATAGCAGGACAAAAACAAATTATAGGTCAAATGAAGGCAGGAGGAGAACAAGTAGAAGCGGGATTAGAAAGTATGCAATCACAAGTGAATAATAAAGAACAAGGATTAGTTTCAGGAACGACAGCTTTAAATAGTGGATTAAATCAATTAAATGCTGGAATAAAACAAATGGAACAAAAATTACCAGAGTTATCAAATGGAATTAATCAATTGTCTGAGGGAACACAAAAATTATCAGCGGGAACAAAAGAATTAAATAAAGGTTCAAAAGAAATGAAAAAAGGATTAAATACTTTAGATTTAGGATCTAGTCAATTATTAAATGCTAATAACCAGTTAGTAGAAGGGGCTAGTACAATATCACAAGGTACAACGACTTTAGCAGAGGGAATTAGTAAATTTAATAAAGAAGGAATAAAAACTATTTGCAATTATATTAATGGAGATATAAAAGATATCACAGCAAGATTAAAAAAGTTACAGGAATTATCAGAAGAATATAATAATTTTACAATGCTAAATAATGGAGATAATGGAAATGTTAAATTTATTATGATAATAGATAGCATCAAAAAAGAAGAAGATAGCAAAGAAGAAATAATAATAGATAATAAGAATGAAGAGAGAGAGTAATAAAACTTTACAAGTAAACATAATTGTGGTATAGTATAAATAATAAGGAGGATTCATGTATGAGTCAAAGAGATTTACAGTTACCAGTTAGTGTTAGAATAGAGGATATAAAAAGTCTATTTAATACAGGAAAGCGGAAAACAAAATTAGAAGAAATCTTTAACAGAGAGAAGGTTCAAAATCATTATAAAGAAATGATAAGAGATGTGCAAAGTTTTGCAAATTCAATTAAAAATGAAGATAATGAGGCAATTATCAAAATGATGGTGGATAATAATGAAAAAGCTATTAAAGAATCGATACAAATTAATATCATGATGGAAATAGTTATTAAAGCTTTTGAAAAATATGTATTAACACAAATTGACATCAAGCAAAGTTTGTATTTGTTTATAACAGAAGAACTTGTAATTGAAGTGATAAATGTCACTAAAAATGAAATATTAAATTGTCTAATGATGATAAATGCAAATAAATTTTCTAACGCAATGGTTGTATTAGGGCAAAATTCTTTTGGTTCAAAAGATCCAGGAGATGAGTTCTATAGTTAGTAAATCTAATGAACGATTCCAAGGTTATTAAGCTTTGGAATCGTTCTTATAAAGTTTAAAATCATTAAAAACATAGAATCAGTAATTTTTGTGGTTGACAAAGTATTTTAAAAGGAATAAAATATTAATGTTGAGTAAAATAAAGGGTGGTGAGGGATATGCTTAAAATATATAATACAGATATTGAAACAAATAAAATAGAAGAAATCAAAGAATTTAAAAAAGGAAGTTGGATAAATTTGGTAAATCCCTCCGAAACAGAAATAAAAAAAGTTTGTGAAAACATTAATATACAGGAAGATTTTATTAGGGATGCATTAGACTATGAAGAAAAAGCCAGAATAGATAAAGAAGAAGATGATGATACAATACTTTTTGTAGTAGATGTTCCGATAATAGAAAAAGGGGAAGAAAACGATATATATACAACAATGCCTTTAGGAATGATAGTAGTAAGAGATGATTTTTTTGTAACAGTATCATTAAAGAAAAATAAAATTATTGAAAGCTTTGAAAAGAGAAAAATAAAAAATTTTCAGACATATAAAAAGACAAGATTTATTTTTCAAATACTATATTTAAATTCCTCATATTACTTGAATTATCTAAAACAAATAAATAAAGAAACAGAAATAGCAGAATATATATTAAAAAATTCTATGCAAAATAAAGAGTTGTTAAAATTATTAAGTTTAGAAAAAGGGTTAGTATACTTTACAACATCTTTAAAATCAAACGAAATAGTAATGGAAAAAACATTAAGAGGAAAAATAATTAAATTATATGAAGACGATGAAGAAATACTAGAAGATGCAATTACAGAAAATAGACAAGCTATAGAAATGGCACAAATATATAGTAATATCCTAAATGGAACAATGGATGCATATGCTTCTATTATTTCAAATAACTTAAATGGAGTTATGAAATTTTTAACATCAATCACTATTATATTAGCAATACCAACAATGATATCAAGTTTTTGGGGAATGAATGTAGGATTACCATTTCAAAATAGCCCAGCAGGATTTGTAATTATGGTATTTATAGCAGTAATTATGACAGCAGCTGTAACATGGTGGCTAAATAAAAAAGATATGCTAAAATAAAACACATCAAAATAGACAAGGGGACGTAGATATTGTCCTTTTGTTTATTTTTTATTATATTACTTTATTAAATACTACAGATATTTTAATCTATTGTAGCTTTTATAATAATAAATATTATAAAAAATAAAAAAATTAAATGTATAATTTTTGAAAAAAAGCAAATACTAAGTAAAAACATAAATTAAAGTTTATATGTAAGGAGGAGAAAAATGAAAGTAATTGATAAAATTGCGTTAGCATTAATCATAATAGGTGCAATAAATTGGGGACTTATAGGAATATTCAACTTTAACCTAGTAGCAGCTATATTCGGAGATATGACAATTATATCAAGAATTGTTTATGGATTAGTTGGGCTATCTGGATTATGGGGAATAAAATTATTATTTGACGACTAAAATTGACTTTATGTTAATTTTAGTGATATAATTAAAGAGTAACAAAATACTAAATAAGTAAAGTAAAGGAGAAAAAGGAATGAAGAAAGGACGGATAGTTTTAGTAAGTCTAGTAGGTTTACTAATGGCAATGTTACTTATAGGTTGTGGCAAGACTGATAAACTAGAAACAGAAATCAAGCATCTGAAAAGAGAAAATTCATCAAGAGAAGCGGAGGTAGAATCACTAAGGACTGGAATGCAAGCAAAAGATGCAGAAGTAGAATCACTTAAGCAACAAACAGATGAAATATTAGCTGAAAAGGAAGATAGTGAACAACTACAAAATCAAAACGAAGAGTTACAATCACAACTTGATTATGCTAATGCTGAAATTTCTAAGTTAAAAAAAGACACAGAAAAAAAAGAGGCTGCTGAAAAAGTAGTCCCAAATTAGCTCTCAAAAAAATCGTGAATTGG
>CAQRYF010000067.1 GCA_948875265.1 uncultured Clostridia bacterium | reverse complement strand
GATAACTTTTCATGCTCTGTCTTTGTTCTTCTTCCAAATTTGCTTTAGCAAATTTATGTAGAATGTGTTTTTGTTGTATGGCCATTTCCTATAAAAAAAGAGGTTTTTATGAACTATACCCCAAAAAGTAGAGTTCATTTAAGCCTCTTTCATATCTTTATATACTATTTTTTCAATATAATTTTCATTTTCTGTAATATTATTACGAAGAATTGTGCCACTAATTGGATATTTTTCTCTTTTTCTATCTACTTGAACTTCTTGAATTTCTAAATCTCTTGCCACAAATTTGCCATATGGCTCGCTATTATAAAAATGTGTTACTCCGAATTCCATTAATTATTTTTTTTAAATAATCTGTTTGTATTTTTACACTTTCTTCATCTAGCCCATATTGATTTGGTGGATTTTTAGCATAGATTATATTAACTTTTGGATATAATTCTTTTATCCAATTTGCTCTTGTTTCTAGTGGTATTTTTGTAACATTTGTTTCATATAAAACAACATAGAATTTTTCCATTTCTTTTAAGCCTTTTTCAATTAAATATTGATGTCCGTTTGTGCAATGGAGCAAATTTTCCAATTGTAAAACCTATTTTCATTTTACTAGACCTTTCTTGATTTTCTTTATATATCATATCAGAAAAGTCATCATTTTTCAAGTTGCCATTTTAGAATAGGATTTTGAGGCCGTCCCCAAATCCTATTTTTAAAATTTTAGTAATATGAACTATATTGTGGAGCTATATCTATTTGCACAGTAGAAATTATTTTATCATATTCATTTGAAATTACATTTAAGTTCTTATCCATTAAAACCATTTTTTTATTGTTATTTCTAACTAAATACATATCATCATATACTTCAAGAGCAGTTGTTTGTAGTAGAGTCTTTCCTTTCATATCTATGATTATAAAATGTAATTCTGGTTTTTCATTTGAATTATAATCTTCTGTACTATCTACTTGTAAAATCACTTTGTTGTTTTTAATATCTTTTATAGTATATGTATCAGGAATTGTTATTTTATTTCCGTTTTCATCAATCCAACCATTTCTTTTATTTTCTTCATCTTCAAATCCTATATATCCATTAGTAAAAGCGTATAATGTTGCATCCTTTTCATAAAAATCTGTTAAATATATTATGCTTGTTTCTTGTTCTCCATTGTTTTTAGTAATTGTAACTTTGTGTTTTGTATTTTTCGATGATAAGTAATAAGTGTTTTCTTCTTCGTCATAATAATTGTCATCATAATCATATTCATCTTCTTCGTCATAATAATTGTCATCATAATCATATTCATCTTCTTCATCTTCATTATATATTGGTTCTATCACCATAGAATAGTTTTTGTTAGTATAATAATATATCGAATTTCGTTCACTTAAAGTAATTGCATTATAATTATTTTTTTCTATTGTCTGCTGAGTTAATTTCATTTCTCCTTTTGTTAATACATGAAAAAAGAATTCAAAAGATTGCAAATAAGCATTTCTATAATTCGATTGCTCGTTAAACATTTTTATCATTGTTTCACCCAAATGTCCATCTATTGTTTGCAAATATTTTTCTAAATTACCACTTATCATTATATTATCATTATTTTTAGAAATCACATAAAACTTATTATCTTTTTTTACAAGTGCAACATAATACAAGTTATTATTTATTTCTAACTCATTAAAATATGAAACTCTATCATATTGACATTGTATTTTTTCTTGACCACTGCTATTTACAAATCCATATTTATAATCTTTTTCTACAGGTACATACACTTCTTTAACTTTAGCTCCCTGTAATGTTTCTATATTATTATATAATTTAGACAATTCATTTTTCCATTCAACTTCATTTACTTTAGTTATCAATAAAGAAACTAAAATCATTCCTAAAAAACCTATGACTAATATTACTTGTATTATATAATATAAAATTAAATTTACAATTTTTCTTGATTTACTTTCTTCTATATATTTATCTTGAAGATGTATATATATTAACTGCATTACTATACATATTATATTCCAATATGAACCTATAATCCCAATTATATTAAGTATTGAAAGTATAATTACACCAATATATGATATAACTTGAATTACTTTAGGCTTATTTTTCCTTATTAAAATAAGATTTATTATTGCTAATATTATTGGAACTATTCCAAATATAATTAATTCTATAAACTCGTTCTCTTGTAAATCTAATATTATATTGCTACCATTCCATAATATACAAATTCCAAAGACTAATTGCCAAAAAAATATTTTTTTATTTTCTTTATTTTGAATTGCACAAATAATATTAAGTATTCCCATTCCACAATATACTAAAGTCATTATTATTTGTATATTATTCAATAAAGTATCTATTATAAAACTGTTAAAAATGGATTTTCCTTCATTATTTCCTGTCATAATGCTTGATAATAAATATTTCGTTGAAAATGCTAATATATAAATTGATGCTACTGCTATAATATTTGATATTGCAACTAAACGATTTGTTCTTTTTTTATTCATAATTACCTCTTTTCCTTTGTACAAATTACTAATACTATCTTAACATATGTCCAAAACTTTGACAATAGCTTTTTAATTTCTACTATAATTTTAAAAAATAGGATTTTGAGGCCGTCCCCAAATCCTATTCTTCTTTTATAATATTTTTACTTCCAAAATATGTTGCTATAAAATATGCACCATATATTATTCCAATAACAATAACTGTTGCAATTATTGATGGTAATAAATCTTCCTTAGCTGCTATTCCTGATAGAATTTCTATTGCAAATTGTATTCCAAAGACTGAATGAATAATTGCAAGTACTAATGGTACCATGAAAAATATACCTATTTGTGTAAATAAAGATTTATTAATCATTTTTTCGTCACAACCAATTTTTCTTAAAATTGTATATCTTTGCTTATTGTCTGAACTCTCTGTTAATTGTTTCAATGCTAAAATTGCTGAACTTGCTATCAAAAAGATAATTCCTAAGTATATTGCTATAAATGTTACAATTGTTGCTAATCCTACACTTGACTCCATAATTGTTATTTTTGTTAAACCATCTATTCCTATTCCTTTATTACATAGTTTTTCTATAAAGCTTTCTTCTTCATCTGGATTACTATGAAATAAATTTTCTATTTCCTCTTTTTTTTCATTTGTTGTGGCATTGTAATTTGCAGCTAATAATGACCTTTTTTTCATATTTTCTGTTAAACTGCAATTGTCTGGTACTATAATAATTCCTGTATTTATATGGCTTGTTGACATCACAATAAATCCACTTTTACATTCATTATATTTAGAATTATACTGTTTTCCTGCTATTTTTAAAATATGATTTCTATTTTTCAATACCTTATTTCTTATATTTTCCATACTATTAAAATCACAAAGTACAATATATTCATTATCTTTTAATTCATATTCTTCTATACCATATAATTTAGCTATTTTATTATAATCAGAAATTTTTATAATTTCCTCTTCTGTATTATATTGAAGCATTGGAAATTCAGCTTTTACCTCTTCTGTTTTATCTCCAAAAAATGCTTCCCATGTTAAGTTTTTATCTGTATAAATTGAAATTTCTACAATATCTTTTAAATTACTCATATCAAATCCGTTATTTTCTAAAGTTTCTTGTACTAATATTTTAGAATCTTCCATTTGTTCTTTTGTATAAGTAATAGTTTTTCCATTGGCATTAGTGATACTTTCTGGTAAATTTGCTGTTTTATATAAGTTTACATCTACTGGCGTCATTTCTATTAAATCTTTTTGCATTGTGTTTCTTAATGCTAAACTAGAAGAAAGTATAGAAATTGTCATAAATAACATTAAGCAAATGACACTCATACTAATTACCATTGTATTGATTTTGTTGTTTATTTGTCTTAAGACAAACATATTTGTATCTTTTAAATATATTTTTTTGTTCCCTTGAACAATTTGCAAAATAAATCCTGATAGTGACCAAAATACTGCAACTGTACCTACTATTCCCATTAATATAGGTGGCAATATTTTTTCTGCTGTATCTAAAGAGTGTATGTCTGCTGTTACTTTCCAATATGCATAACCTAAAATGCAACTTGCAACTATAAATACTAAAACAGAAACAACTG
This sequence comes from uncultured Clostridia bacterium, assembly GCA_948875265.1. GTDB lineage: Bacteria > Bacillota > Clostridia > TANB77 > CAG-508 > CAG-269. Next base: position 3,344 of record CAQRYF010000067.1, on the reverse strand, counting down.
GATTTTTTATTTTTACTTTTTCATTCTTTTTTTGAGCATTTAATAAATTAATTAGTTTGTATCTTGAAATGGTTACTGTGTTAAAAAACATTACTGCTATATACATTACTGCAAAGTAAATACAGGTTTTTATACAACTATTTTGTGAGAATACAAATTGGAATTCGTGCATGTCAGCTTCAAACATTTTTGCAACTAATACTGACATAAATTGCGAACCAAATACACCAATAACAATTCCAATAGCTAGTGATATAATTCCAACTAACATTGTTTCCATCAAAATTATTTTTGATATTTGTCTTTTTCCCATTCCAAGTGACATATATATACCAAATTCCTTTTTTCTTCTATTAATTAGGAAATTATTAGCATATACAATAAGTAGTCCTAATACAATAGCCACAAATACAGATATATACCCAAGCATATCTACCATTAGTTTTATCATTTCTCTTTGTGAACCGTGATACCTGTATCATTGCTTGTTGGCTGTCTAAAGAGTTGAACATATAAAAAATTGCTACTCCAAGTACTAATGTTAAAAAATAAATTGCATAATCTTTTATACTCTTTTTCATATTTTTAAAAGAAAGCTTAAATAACATCGTTTAAATCACCTCCAAGAAGTGTTTGAACTTCTATTATTTTTTCAAAAAATTGCTTCCTTGTGTCATTTCCTTTGTTAAGTTCATTAAAAATCTTTCCATCTTTGATAAATAAAATTCTATTAGCATATGAAGCTGTAAATGCATCATGTGTAACCATTAAAATTGTGGCATCTAATTTTTGGTTTAAAAATTCAAAATTTTCTAATACTTGCCTACTAGATTTTGAATCTAATGCACCTGTTGGTTCATCTGCTAAAATTAATTTTGGATTTGTAATGATACTTCTACAAATGGCAATTCTTTGCTTTTGCCCTCCTGACACTTGATATGGATACTTTTTCAGAATGTCTGAAATTCCTAATTTAGTTGTAATTTCTTTTACTCTATTGTCTATTTCAGTTGCATTTACTTTTTGTATCGTTAAAGCAATTGCTATATTTTCATATGCTGTTAATGTGTCTAATAAATTGAAATCTTGAAAAACAAAACCTAATTGCTCTCTTCTAAATCTGTTTAATTTGTTTCCTTTTAGCCTTGTTATATCTTCTCCATTTATTATAATATGCCCTGATGTAACTTTGTCTATTGTTGAAATTGTGTTTAAAAGTGTTGTTTTTCCAGAACCACTTGCTCCCATAATTCCTACAAATTCCTTTTTGTTGACATCAAAACTTATATTGTCAATTGCTTTTGTAAGCATAACCTTACTTCCATAATATTTCTCGATATTTTTTACTTCTAAAATTTTTTGCATATAAAAACCTCCTTTTCATGCTTTAATTATAAATGCTTTTAAAAGGAGTTGCAATCGATTTATCTTACATTAATCTTACATTTTTGTAAGGATTGATTTTATTGTAATTAAGAGATTGTAGAATTTATATAGTTTAAAGATGTTTTTTAAGCATTTTCCAAATGTTTTAGCATATCTGCTATATTCTCAAAAATTTTACTGGCTGACTTTTTCACTTCGTCTTCAGCAGTTTCCATTGAATAACCATTGTATTTTTTTATCATTTCAATATCGTTTCTGCCGTCTCCAACTGTAACTACTTGCTCTTTTTCTATATTCAATATTTCTGATAGCTTTTTTATTGCGTTTTCTTTTCCTGCTTTTTTTGAAACAATGTCTACTATTACAAAATCTTTGTTATCATAATACATTCTTGGAAATGCTGCATGTGCTATTACATCATTTTTAAATAATCTATTTACTTCATCTTCAATAATCTGAGCTAATTCGTAGTCTTGTGTTATTATTCTTATTTTTAATAGTTCTTGATTATGGTATTTTATTTTGTCTTCTTCATCATAAAAATATATTTCAATATTTTTCTTTGTTTTTAAGTATTTTAGTATTTTATCTGAGATGTTACTTTTAATTGGTTGGTCATATATTTTTTCCATGTTTTTATTATAGATTACTGCTCCATTATTTGAGATTATATAATCATAAGGAATATTGTATTCCTCTATTACTCCTTTTACACTTGTTCTGCTTCTTCCTGTAACTATTACAAATTTTCCTCCTAAAGCACGATATTTTTTTATTTCTTTTATATTTTTTTCCATATTTTCTTCTGTTATATAAATTGTTCCATCATAATCACTACATACTATCTGTTTTTTTATTTTTTCTATCATCAGTTTTATACTTCCTTTTTCTACTTATTTTTTAGTTCTTCTATCGCATTTTTATATTTACTTAACTTCCCATTTAATCTTGTTTGACATTTTTCTAATATTTCTACAAGCTGTTTCTATATCTACACCTCTTAATTTATTAGGTATTTTTTTATAGACTCCTGCAAATCCACGCTCTGAATCTATAGTATTAGATTTTAATAAAGAATGATATTCCTTTAATAATCTTGGTGTTAGTTCTTCATCAATAGTTTTAATCACAAAATCGAATAATTTTAATGAGTTAATGGTTTCTTTTACATCATCTACAGAGTGTTCTCCTATTATTTTATCTTCATCTAATAAAACATTTAATTGTTCTAAATTAAATGTACTACCCTCATTTATTAGAATGATATAAAAATTCTAACTTTATATCATCATATATTGCGTTATTAATTTCTAATAATAATTTCATCGTATCCTTTGAAATCTTCATAAAATCACTTCCTAGTAAAAACAAAAAAACTATTAAAAGTTTTTACTAGAAAGCTTTTAATAGTTTTTTATTTAATTCTGGCTCCTCGTGTTGGACTCGAACCAACGACCTATCGGTTAACAGCCGAGCGCTCTACCAACTGAGCTAACGAGGAATATATATAAAATCTGGCAACAACCTATCTTCCCAGTAGGGTAACCCACAAGTATTTTCGGCACACTTAGGCTTGACTTCTGTGTTCGGGATGGGAACAGGTATTACCCTAAATGTAATCATCACCAGAAAATTGATGACTTGTTTTTGTACCTTTGCATTATACACTAATGTTAATTTTTTTTCAAGTACTTTTTTTATTTTTTCCAAATTTGTTTGTTTTATTCAATTTTTGATGTTTGTATACTTATTTTTAAAGCACACTCAAAAATACATAGATGAATTTTAGGTTATTGTTTTAGGTTCTTTTCTTCGATTGCTTTATAGTATTTATGGTTAAGCCCTCGATTTATTAGTATTGGTCAGCTTAATACATTACTGCACTTACACCTCCAACCTATCTACCACATAGTCTACGTGGAATCTTACTACCTTACGGTATGGGATATCTTATCTTG
>CAQRYF010000066.1 GCA_948875265.1 uncultured Clostridia bacterium | reverse complement strand
TTAAAAATACACCTCCAAATGTTAGATTTTTGTCTAACATTTGGGGTGCACTTCAATTCGTAGTAGCTTTTTATTTACTTATATATTAGCTAAAGGATTACTTTCAACAGCATTCCTAATTTGCTCATTATTAACATGAGTATAAATTTCTGTGGTCGAAATACTTTCATGTCCTAATAATTCTTGTAGGGCCCTTATATCAACATTTCCATATTGGTACATTAAAGTAGCAGCAGTATGACGTAATTTATGTACAGAATATTTTCTTGTATCTAATCCCGCTTGTTGTAATTCTTTATTGACAATATGCTGTACAGTTCTGTTGCTAATCCTTTCACGTCTTTCGCTTAAGAATAATGCTTTTTCAGAATGCTTGTTGTCACGTTTTATCCCTTCTTTTGGGCGGACATTTAGATATTCTGATATAGCTCTCATACATGCTTTATTTAAATAGATAGTTCTTTCTTTATTACCTTTACCAATAACATTCATTTTGCATTCATCAAAATCTATATCGTTTATATTAATTCCAACTAATTCAGAAAGACGCATGCCGCAATTTAGAAATAAAGTTATAATTGCAAAATCTCTTTCACAGTTCCTATTATCTTCATTTGAAGCTACATCCAACAATTTTTTACTATCATCTAAAGAAAGATATTTAGGTAATCTTTTATCAAGCTTAGGTGTTTCTAGATTTTGAGCAGGATTTATTTCTATTAAATTAGCTTTTTGACTTAAGTAATTAAAAAATATTCTAATACTAGAAACTTTTCTAGCTCTAGTTGCAGCTTTGCTATGATTCTCATTAGTAAGATATGCTAAAAAAGCATGGATATCTTCTAATTTAATTTTTTTAATTGTATTAATTGATATGTCATTTATTATAATATTTTTAAATTCTTTTTCATCTGTCATTTTAAAATGTAATTTTATAAATCTAAGAAAAGTTGCTAAATCATAATTATACTCTTTAACACTATTAGGAGATTTATTTAAAATTGTAGTAGAATAATCTAAAAAAGAATTTAGAAAATCAGGATTATCTTCTCTTTTTATCATAATTTCACACTCCGTTTATTTATTCACTTATTATAAAAGTTACAATAGCATGACTATCTAAATTATCATGAAAAGTGTAATTCTTATAACATAAATTATATTCAATATTAAAATTATTTTTATTTAATAATATAATAATAACACTATTATCTAAATTTTTAAAGCTTGTTATTTGAATATTATCAGAAAAAGTACTAAAATGAATTCTTTTTGCTCCAGGTTTAATGTATTTACTAAAATGTCCAATATAATAGAAAGAAGGCGTTTTAATATAATTATCATGCTTTTTATTTATCATAATAGGGCTATTACAATAATTATGTTTGTGGTTAGGTCCGCCATTATATTCTAAAACCATATTCCAGTCAATGAATCCATTTGTTTCATTATTTAAATCTCCAATTATTTCACTAGCATACATTTCAGCGTTAAAAAGTTCATCTGAAGCTTTAAAATTGGAGTATCCAGTACATCCTTCAGTATGAATTAGTAATTTGTTTGGAAATAATTTTTTTATTTCACGTAAATTCTCAAAATGACTTCCTGTATACCAATGAAAGGCAATTCCTGAAGCATAGTCTAAAGCTCCATTTGTAACTAATGTATCAATTGTTCTATTTAATATGTCATCTTTATTGTGATCCCAAATAAGAAACTTCATATCTATTTTATTTTTTCTAAATATAGGAACTAGATAATTCTTTAATAAATTTGCTTCTTCTTCAGCAGTATAAGTACAAGATTCCCAAAGTTGACTAGCATTAGGTTCATTTTGTATAGTAATATATTTTATTTTTATATTATTTGATAAATAATTTTCTATATATTTAACTAAATAATTAGCCCAAGTTTCGTAATATTGTTTTAGTAATTTACCACCATTATATAAATTATTAGTACTTTTCATAAAAGAGGGAGGGGACCATGGGGAAGCTAAGAATTCTATATCTGTATTTCGCTTTTGAGCTTCTTTTATAGTTGGTATTATATATTTCATATCTCTTTTTATAGAAAAGTCTGATAAATCTTTTTTATATGAATATGAGTAACTATTTAAAGAAAAGTCAGAGCTACCAATTGGTAATCTACATAAATTATAATTTAAGCCATCTTTTGAAAAATATTCATCTAATATTTTATTATATAAAGTTTTATTTACTGTATTTAAGGAATAACATGTGCTTTCTGTAAATGCTCCTCCAAATCCAATTAAATCTTGGAAATAAATGTCTGGATTTACACTTACTATATTATTTTCTAAGTTATTATTTTTATGCGAAAAACTTACATTATCACTCTTATGTAGATACAATTTTCTCTTTATGTTAGTTTCTATTTTTGTTAATTTCATTAAACTAACCTCCATATACTATTATAATAAATTATATACTAAAAGTATTGAAAATAAAACAGATTTGTTAAAGATTTTGTGCAATGTTTTATAAATATAAAAAGTAAGAATAATATAAAGATAAATAACAGTGACCTTGTTGATATGTTAACTTTTTTATGATAAAATGCATTCGAATAAGAGTTATTACATTAGAGTGAAATCAAGATTAAGGAAAGTGAGTATATTGTCAAAAGATAGGAAAACAAAAAAGAATAATAAAATGATAGATGATGAAGATAATTTTATTCCAAAGGCTTTTAAAAAAGAAAAAGAAGAAAATCAAAAGGCTGCAGCTAAAAACACCAAAAAAGCAAAACATAAAAAAAGTAGTTGGAATAAAAAAATAGATAAGGATAAGCCAAAAGTAAAATCTAAGATTAAAAGAGTAATAGTAATTATTATTATATTATTAATAATTGGAGTGGGAACCTTTATAGGAATATCTACTCATACATGGAAAACACTAGCTAAAGAGATGGTTATAAATGAAAATTCTATTGTAAAAGATATTAATGGAAATGTGATAGCTAAGTTAGGAAGTGAAAAAAAGAAAGAAAAAATATCTTTAGATGAAATACCAAATGACTTAAAAAATGCATATGTAGCTATTGAGGATGAACGTTTTTATAAACATCATGGAGTTGATATAAAAAGAACAGGTTCTGCCATTTTCTCATATGTTATACATTTTGGATCTTCTTCTTTTGGTGGAAGTACAATAACACAACAATTAGTAAAGAATTTAACAGGAGATTCAACTGATAGCATTACTAGAAAAGTAAATGAATGGTGGAAAGCATGGCAATTAGAAACTTGTCTTGATAAGAATGAAATATTAGAAGCATATTTAAATGTTATTTATGTTGGTCCAAATATATATGGTGTAGAAGCGGGTAGCCAATATTATTTTAATAAATCAGTAAAAGATTTAACTCTAGAAGAAATTGCTTTTTTAGCTGGAATTAATAATTCACCTAATACATATAATCCTTTTAATGATAATGATAATACAGAAAAAATAAAGAAACGAACAAAAATAGTGTTATCAAAAATGTTAGAATTAAAATATATTAATCAAAGTAGCTATGATGATGCTATTGCTAAAGTGGATAATGGATTAAAATTTAAAAAAGGGACAATAAATTCTGGAAATGGAGTATATTCATATCACACAGATGCGCTTATTACTCAAGCAATTAAGAATGTTTCGAAAAAATATAATATTTCCGAAACATTTGCTAATAATTATATAAATATGGCAGGGCTTACAATTTGTAGTACACAGGATTCAAATGTACAAAACAAAGTAGAAGCTGAATTCAAAAAAAGTAAATATAGATTAGCATCAAAAAATGGTCAAGATAATTCACAAGCTGCAATGGTAATTATAGACCATAAGACGGGATTTGTTAGTGCGTGTACAGGGGGATTAGGAGAAAAAACACAGGCTCGTTCTTTAAATAGAGCAACTCAGAGCATTAGGCAGACTGGTTCAGCAATTAAGCCTATAGCAGTATTGGCACCAGCTATAGATAAAAGAATGATTACTGGCTCTTCTATTTTTGATGATACTATGAAAGAGTTTGAAAAAGGATTTACTCCAGATGACTATAGTAGTCAATTAGGAAATATAACTGTTAGAAGAGCTGTAGAATCCTCACAAAATATCCCGTTTGTTGAAATTATGGAAAAATTAAAACCTAAAACATCTATTAAATATTTAGAAAAAATGGGAATTTCTACTTTAACTGATGAAGATAATAACTTAGTATTATCTTTAGGAGGATTAGAAAAGGGAATTAGTCCATTAGAGATGGCTGGAGCATATGCAACTATTGCTAATGATGGTACTTATATACAACCTACTTTTTATAGTGAGATTAAAAATAATTCTGGAAAAACTTTAATTAAACCAAAACAGAAAAAAAGGAAAGTATTTTCAAAAGAAGTTGCATATATACTAAAAGACTTGTTAACTCAACCTGTAAAAGGACAAAACGGTACAGCAACATATTGTTCTATATCTGGTATGGATGTTGCAGCAAAAACTGGAACAACAGATGAAAATTATGATAGATGGCTATGTGGATTTACTACATATTATACAGCTGTAACTTGGTTTGGATATGACCAAAATGAAAGTATAGACTATTATGGTAAAAATCCTGCTGGTCTAATTTGGGCTAATGTTATGAATAATGTTCATTCAGGATTAAAAGGAACTAGATTTGAAAAGCCAAGTGGGATAAAAACTATAACTGTATGTGCAAAGACTGGAATGAAAGCAAATACAGGTTGTCCTAATACATATGAAGAATATTTTTTATGGTTTACAGAACCAGGAAACTGTTCAGAACATTCAGGAAAAGAAATAAGCAATAATTCGAATAAAAATAATAGTGTAAATCAATCACAACCATCACAAAATAGGGGACCAACTTTGGAAGAAGAAGAAAAGGTAAATAATACAAATGTTAATCAAAATACTATAAATAATACTTCTGTGGATAATGATATAACTAATAATAAAACAAATACTACTAATACAAACACTCAAAAACCAAATAAAAATGAAGTATTATCAAATACAACAAATGCAGTGAATAATACAAATAATGTAACAAATAATAATATTACAAGTGAAAATAATATAACTACTAATACAACAAACACTTCTGCAGATTAAAAGTATATAAATAGAAAGGAAATTTTATAATATGGAAGAAAAATATAATTGGAATTTAAAAGATTTATTTAAAGATGATACAGAATATAATCAGACAAAAGATAATATGCAAAAATTATTAAAAGAAATAGAAAGTATGCAAGGAAGAATTACAGATTCTGTTGAAGAATTATATCAATGTTATCATCTTTATGAAAAAGCTTTACAGCTTTTTGAAAAAATATACAATTATGGAATGTTTATATATCATCTAGATATGTCTAATCAAGAAGGAATAAAGAAATTTAAAGAAGTAGAAAGTTTATCAAATGAATTTAATAAAGCTACTGCATATATAACTCCTGAAATTACATATGCAGATGAAAATAAGATAAAAGAATTTATAAAAGATTCCAAGTTAGAAGATTATAAAAGAGATATTTTAGATATATTAGAGGAAAAGAAACATACTTTAAGTAAAGAGTCAGAAGAACTATTAGCAAATTATTCAGAAATTTTTTCAGCTTCTGAAAATACATTTGATATATTAACTAATGCAGAATTTAAATTTGGAACATTAACAGATGAAGAAGGAAAAGAAGTAGAATTAACAGATAGTAATTATACTGTATACTTAAAAAGTAAAAGTCAAGAAGTTAGAAAACAAGCATTTAATTTAATGTATAAAAAATATAGTGAATATATAAATACAATTACTGAATTGTATACAGCAAATGTAAAAACAAATTCAATAACATCAAAATTAAGAAATTATTCTTCTTGTTTAGAAAGAGCAGTAAAACATGATGATGCAAGTATTAAAGTATATAATTCATTAATCCAAGCTATTGATGAAAATATCAAAACAAATCATGAATTTTTAGAATTAAAAAGAAAATTATTAGATTTAAAACAATTACACATTTATGATGTGTATGTAAATCCATGTGAAACTGATAAGGATGAAATTACTTTTGAAGAAGCAAAAGAAGAAGTTTTAGAAGCTTTAAAAATATTAGGAACTGAATATAATGGAAAATTGCAAGAAGCATTTGAAAATAGATGGATAGATGTATATGCTAAACCTAATAAAAGAGGTGGAGCATATAGTTCAGGTGTTTATGGAGTACATCCTTTTGTACTTACTAATTTTGTTAATAGCAAAAGAGATGTAAGTACTATTGCTCACGAATTGGGACATAGTATGCATTCATATTATTCTAATGAAAATCAAAATATAATTAATGCAGATTACACTATTATGGTAGCAGAAGTTGCTTCTACTGTTAATGAAATATTATTAAGTGATTATCAAATTAAAAAAGAAAAAAATCCAAAGAAAAAAGCAGAATTACTTTATGAATTATTGGAAATGATTAGAGCAACATTCTTTAGACAAGCAATGTTTGCAGAGTTTGAAAAAATAGTACATGAAAAGATAGAAAATGGAGAAATGCTTTCTGCTGAAGATTTGAATAAGATTTATTATGATTTAAACAAGAAATATTTTGGTCCAGAAACTGTAATAGATGAACAAATACAATATGAATGGGCTAGAATTCCTCACTTCTATAGTGATTTCTATGTATATAAATATGCAACAGGAGTATCTGCAGCTATTTATATTGCAACTAAAATATTAAATCATGAAGAAGGCTTTGTTCAAAAATATATAGAGATGTTAAAACAAGGATGTAGTAAAAAATCTATTGATTTATTAAAAATGGTGGATGTTGATTTAGAAAGTAAAGAAACATATGAGAATACGATAAAATTCTACAAAAATAAAATGAAAGAGTTAGAGGGGCTTATAAATTAGAAAAATATTATAATAAATAGCATTTGAATATAGAGATAATTTTGACAAAATTAACATAAAATGCTAAAATATAATAAGGAAGATTTTTGTATCCAAATAACATTAAAAATAGAGATAAGGATTATTATCTCAGCAATAACAAGGAGGTACAACATGGAGGCAAGGAAAGGTAAATTCTACAGAGAAAAAGAAACACAGGAGCGGAAAATAAGGAAAATAACCTTAGAAGGATTTGAATTACATTACAAAACGGGTAAGGAAATTTATCAGGTTATATTAGAAAAAGATTATGATGATCCAATATATTGTAAGGCAATTCAGCGAAACTTTTTGAAAAACCAAGATGTAAATAATAAGTTGTTTATACTTAAAGAAGTAAACTCAAAGGAATTAGAGAAATACAGATTAGAAGGAAAACCAGGTTTTGTTCTTAAACAAAGTGGAAAATATTTCTATTCCGAAATAGAAAAGGATATGCCTATAATGTCTTTTAAACTTTTAGGAGATCATATATGTGTAACACCATGTGTATGTAAACATATTTCAAGTGATTGTCAAAAAGTAATAGAGGGATCTAGTAATATCGAAAGATATAATTGGATAACTAAAGGATATGAGACTTTTAATACGGCAGCTGACTGTTTTGTAGTTATATCTTGTAATCAATACGAACAAGTAACACGTAAAAAACCGCATTTATCACCAGAAGAGTGGAAAACAGCACAAGAAAACCTTCGCGATTTTGCAGTAATAAGCTAGTTTATTGAAAAAAAGAATCAACTATTTTTAATTAAGGATGTTGATTCTTTTTTGTATAATTTTTTAGAAAATAGCTAAACAAAACCTTGATAATACAAACAAAAAATTATATATGCTAATATAAAACAAAGAAATTTTACAATTAAAAATATACGAAGTAGGGGAGATAGAAGTAAAAATATCATATGTGATATTAAATTACAAGTTTAATAAAAAGATAATTTTATATGAATTAATTTATAT
>CAQRYF010000065.1 GCA_948875265.1 uncultured Clostridia bacterium | reverse complement strand
ATACGGACTTTCACCGATTAGCTAAACGACATGCCTGTCGCACATACAATAAAAAACCAGAAACTTTCTGGTTTTTTTATTCTTGTTACTATTTTTTTATAGATAAAATTTTATATTTCATTATTCCAGCTGGTGCATTAACTTCTACAACATTATTCTTCTTCGCACCTAATAAAGCTGCACCCAATGGTGATTCATTAGATATTTTATTTTCAGCTAAATTAACTTCTGTTGAACCAACTATTGTATATTCTATTTTCTCATCAAATTCCATATCTAGAACTTTTACTATATTTCCAACTTGAACAGTTTCTGTATCTATGTCTTTCTCATCAATTATCTTAGCATATCTCAATTTGTTTTCTAATTCAGCAATTTTAATTTCATTTTCTGCTTGTGCATTTTTTGCTTCATCATATTCTGAATTTTCTGATAAATCACCAAAACCTAAAGCTACTTTTATTCTATCTGCTACCTCTGCTCTCTTTTCTGTTCTTAAATAATTTAATTCTCTTTCTAAATTATCATATCCTTCTTGTGTTAATAATACTTCTTTCTCTTCCATAAGTCCATTCTCCTCTCATTTATTAAATATATTTTATATACTTTAAAAAATCTTTTACTATATTACGGCAAAAAATGAAATTTGTCAAGTCAAATCTCATTTCTTATCTTTATTCGTTTGTATATCAACTATTTTATTAAATCTTTTGCACCTTTCATATAATCAATTCCTGAAAAAATTGTTGCAATTGTTTGTATAATCATCATTATTGTTACTACAAAGTTAAGTACTAAGTCTCCTCCTTGTAAATATCCTGTAAAACATTCACCAAATGCATTGATATCCAAAAATGCTAATATTATCGCAATCATTTGTGTTACTGTTTTTAATTTACCCCATTTTGAAGCTGCAATAACTTTTCCACCTTTTTCTACAGCGATTAATCTATATCCTGAAACCATAAACTCTCTTGCTAATACTATAATTGGTATCCATGCTGGTAATTTTGTCATTTCCACCAACATTACCATAGCCGCTAATACTAAAATTTTATCTGCTAAAGGATCTAAGAATTTTCCAAATGTAGTTATTTGATTGTTCTTTCTTGCTAAATATCCATCTAATTTATCTGTTAAAGATGCTATTACAAATATTAAATCTATAATTAAATATTCTACTGGTATTCCCAAAAATACAGTATCTATCTTTAAAAATGGTATTATTACCATTATTGGTACTAGTATTATTCTAAATATTGTTAATCTATTTGGTAAATTCATATTTTTTCTCCTTTAATTGTTAAATTATTATAATTTATTATATGTCCCAAATAGAAACGTCCCCAAAAGGACACTAACGAGACATTTCTATGGCTTTTTGTAATTGTGTGTCTTCTTTTTCTTCTATTACTAATTTATTTTTACTTTCTTCTGGTAACTCAACTTTTTCATCTGGTTCTATTCCTATTTTATTAATCTTCGTCTTGTTAGGTGTTAAATATTCTTCTGATGTTATTTTTACTCCACTACCATTTGGTAATGTTAATAATTGTTGTATTACACCTTTTCCATATGTTTTTGTTCCTACAATTTTAGCTTTTCCTAAATCTTTTAATGCTCCTGCTAATATTTCTGAAGAACTAGCTGTATTTTCATTTGTTAATATTATTACTGGCATTTCTATTATAGGATTGTTTTCTGATTTTTCTACTTTTTCATTATTATTTTTATCTACTTCATACAATAATATAGAACCTTTATCTGCTATATAATCAGCTATTTTTAATGCTTCATCCACAATTCCTCCACCATTGTTCCTTAAATCTATAATTAATGATTTTATTTTTTGTTTTTTAAGTTCTTCAAATTTTGTTTTAAAATCATTTGCAGTATTCTCATCAAATGAAGTAAATTCTATATATCCAATATTATTTTCTATTACTTTTCCTTCAACTGGATTTACTATTATTTTTTCCCTTTTCACTTCAAATTCTATGCTTTGAGTACCTCTTAAAATACTTAATTTAACACTTGAGCCTTCTTCACCTTTAATATTATTTGATGCTACTGTCATATCATCTGCACTGTATTCAGTTCCATCAACTGCTATAATTAAATCACCTGGAAGAATTCCTGCCTTTTCTGCTGGACTGTTTTTTATAGGTGCTAGCACTTTTATTTTATTAGTAGATTCATCTTTTACCATATATATACCAATACCTACAAAATTCCCTTTTGTATCTTCTAGATAATCTTTCATATCTTCTTCTGATATATATTCTGTATATGGATCATCTAATGCTTCAAAATATCCTTTAATTGCACCTTCTTCAAGTTTTTCTTCATCTATATCACCTAAATAATATTTATCAATAATTGATTTATATTTACTTAATTCAGTCGCTATATCATCATTTCTTGAAGAATTTAATAATAAATACTTACTTGAATCACTCTTAGTAAAATATTGATACATACATATTGATGTTATCATAAATGTTATAAATGCTACTAAAATAACCAGCATTACAATCTTATAAGCTTTAAATCTTTTCTTTTCTTCCACTTTTCTAACCTCCATATGTCCTATGTCCTATTGGGGACGTTTCTTTATAGGACATTTTTATTATACTTTTTATATCCATATTAGAATAAATTTATGAATTAAATTTGTGTACAATGTGTTTTGTATAATAGGAGGTCAGTGTGACTTTCCTATTATATAAAATCAATAGGCGGATTTATCTCCGCCTTATATAATTATATGTATTTATCTTTATTTATAACTATTACTATTATTATAAATAAATTTGTGGATTTACTCTATTACTGTAAGTTCCTGGTGACTTTCTTACTTCAAAATGCAAATGTGGTCCTGATGAATTTCCAGTACTTCCTACTCTCATTATTTGTTGTCCTTTTTTTACTGTTTGACCAGCAGAAACTGTTCTAGATCCATCTTGTCCATGTGCATATAAAGTGTATAATCCATTATAGTGTGCTATTAAAATATAATTCCCATAGCTTCCATTTAATCTTTCAGAAGTTACTACATATCCATCTGCAACTGCATAAATAGGCTGCCCATTAATTCCACCACAACCAAAGTCTACAGCTCCATGATATTGACCACTAGAATAATACAAACCTGTAGTAATTTTTGCATAAGCAGATGGTACTGGATAAATAAATCCTGATGAACTAGACGAAGTTGTTCCTCCTGATCCCCCTGAATTTGAGTTTCCATTGTTAGAATTTGCATTATTCTTATTTTGTGCTTCTTGAGCCTTTCTTATCGCTTCTTGTGCAGCTTTAATTTTCCCATCTATTGATTGATTTGCTTTATTTAATTCATCAATTTGTTGTTGTAATTTTTTCTCATCTTCTGATAACTTTGCAACTTGTGCATTTTTCTCAGATTTGGAAGCTTGTAATTTTGTTGTAACCCCTTGTTTATCTGCTTTTGATGTATCTAATTCTTTTTTATTTATTTCTAATTCTGTCTTTGCTTTTTCTATCTCTTCTTTTTCTTTTTGAATTTTTTCCATTAATTCTGTATCATTTGTTGCAACTTCTGTAACTAAATAATAATTAGATATTAAATCTGTTATACTTTCTGATGATAATAAAACATCTAGATAAGAAGTTTCTCCAGCTTCATAAGTAGCTACAAGTCTTGCGTTTAACAATTCTTCTTGTTTCGTATAATCTTCTTGAGCTTTATTTAACTTTTCTTCTGATTCTTTTATTTTACTATTTAAATTTGAAATTTTCTGGTCTAATTCATTTATTTGACTCTCATATTCACTAATTTGTGATGTTATTTCTTCAACCTCTTTTACAGTTTCACTTTTTTGTTGTTGTATTTCTTCTTTTTCTTTTTCAACATTATTAATTTTATTGCTATTGTTTTGTTGCTCACTTTTTAAATCATTTATATTACTTGCTGCAATTACTACTGTACTTTGTAATATCATAATTCCTATAATTAATACTCCAATTAATTTTAAACTTAACTTTTTCATAAGTTCCTCCTAATTTCAAATTTTATGTGTTCTCACCTGTTGTAGTTTGACTTTCTGTATTTTCATCTGTCTTTGTTTGTGTTTCAGGTACTAATCCATTTGTTATATATGGCATAGGATCTGTAACAACACCATTTAATCTTACTTCAAAATGTGCATGTGGTCCTGTTGAATATCCAGTTGAACCTACTTTTAAAACTGAATCTCCTCTTTTTACAACTTGTCCAACTTGTACTAAAATTTCTGAGCCATGTGCATATAATGTTGAAACTCCTCCTCCATGGTCAATTATAACCATATTTCCATATGCACTATTATATCCTGCTTTTGTAACTATCCCATCATTAGCAGCTATAAAATTTGCTCCCATTGGTGCACTAATATCAACACCTGTATGTAATTTATATACTCCAGTAATAGGATGTGTTCTCATACCATATTTAGAACTAATTCTGGTATATCCTGGAACTGGCCAAGCAAGCTCTCCACCTATATATTTTGTATCTATTCCTTGCATTGCTATTGCTAATATCTCTGAATTGATTTCAGCAAACCTTGTATTATACTCATCAATTTGAGTTTGTAATTCTTTTTCTTTATCTGACAATTTTGATATAAAATTTTCTCTTACTATCTTTGTATTTTCTAGTATCTTAGCTGTTTTAGTTTGATTTTGTTTAATTGTTGCTAACTGTTCTTTATTATTCTCAAGCTTCTTTTTAGCTAATTCTATATCATTTTTCTTGCTTTCCATATCTTCTAAAAGTTCTGTATCATATGCTGCTAATTCTGTTATAAAAAAGTAATTAGATAAGAAATCTGAAATACTCCTTGAACTTAATATAACATCCAAATATTCAGTATCACTAGTTTCATACATAGTCACTAGCCTTGCTTCTAAGATTTTCTTTTGTTTATCATAATTTTCTTCTGCTATTTTTAGCTTATCTTCTACTTCATCAATAGAATTCTGCAATATTGTAATTTTTATATTTAATTGATCTAACTCTTCTTGTGAAGTTGTTATTTTATCATCCAATTTCTGAACTTGTTGTAAATTTTCTGTAAGATCACTTTGAACCCCTTCAAGTTCATTATTTGCATCATTTATTTGATTTCGTAATTCTTGTTGTTCTGTTTGTAAATCTGCCGCTTCATTTTCTGCAAATACTAGAGAAATTGTACTTAAACTACATATTACAAAAGCTAAAACAATACATAAAATTTTACGCATGTTTTCTCCTTTACACTTTTAAATATTTTCTCATAGAAATTACACTTCCAAGAGCTCCTATTCCTATTCCTAATAACATGTAAACAAATATAATTGAGTTAAACATATCTCCAAAACTTACTAAACTCATATTAATCACTTGCATAAATTGAGAGTTAACTAATTGTTCTGCTATAAAGCTATATGCCACTCCAACTATAGCAATAGAAATCGCACTTGCAAATATTCCTATAATCATACCTTCTACTATAAATGGCCATCTTATAAAACCATTTGTTGCACCTACATATTTCATAATCGAAATTTCTTTTCTTCTTGAATGAACAGTAAGTTTTATTGTATTCGCTATAATAAATATTGAAATAATAACTAATAGTACTAATATAACTCCTGTTATTATCTTAATTCCATTTGCCAAATTAATTAAAGTTGTTACTGTTTCATCTTTACTTGTAATTTTCTTTATATTATCAAATGTTAATATTTGATCTTGTACCTCTTTACTTCTACTTAAATCAGTTAGAGTTACTACATATGATGCAGGGAAAATATTATTTTCTTCATATCCTGCTAATAAATCTTTCTTGTCTCCAAACTTTTCTTTCATTTGATCTAATGCTGCTTCTTTTGACTTATAATCAACTGTACTAACACCATCTAATTTTCTTATTTTCTCACCTATCTCGTCTATTTTTTCTTGTGTTGCTTGATTTTCTATGAATACCTGTATCCCTTGTGCTGATTCCACTTCTGCTACAAAATGATTAATATTTTCTCCAAGTATTAAAAATATTCCAAATATTATCATCGTAGCACACATAATCATAAGTGACGCACCAGTAGATTTTTTATTTTTAAATACATTACTAAATCCTTCGCCTATTAAATATCCTAATCTATTATATTTCACAATCATACCCACCTTTTTTATCATCTCTAATTATGTCGCCCTTACTAATATGTATAACTCTTTTTTTCATTTTGTCTACTATATCTTTAGCATGTGTAGCAACAACAACTGTTGTGCCTCTCATATTTATATCATTTAGTAAATTCATGATATCCCAGGCTGTATCAGGATCCAAGTTTCCTGTAGGCTCATCTGCTATAAGCATTGAAGGATTATTAACCAAAGCTCTTGCTAAGGCAACTCTTTGTTGTTCTCCTCCAGATAATTCATGTGGATACATTTTCGCTTTACCACTTAATCCTACTAATGAAAGTACCATTGGAACTTGTCTTCTAATATGTCTTGGTGTTGCTCTTACAATATACATTGCATATGCTACATTATCATAAACAGTTTTATCTGGTAAAAGTCTGAAATCTTGAAATACTACTCCCATACTTCTTCTTAAATATGGTATTCTATTTGCTTTTAAAAATGTTGTATCTTTTCCATTTATAATTATATTTCCTGATGTTGGTTCCTCTTCTTTTAATATTAATTTAATAAGTGTTGATTTTCCACTTCCTGATGAACCTACTAAAAAAGCAAATTCACCTTTATCAATAACAAAATTAGCATTTTTTACAGCCTTTGTGCCTGTATCATATGTCTTTGTTACATTTCTAAATTCTATCATTTTTGTTTCTCCTTAATTCTTTGTTTTAGCATAACTTTCTATTCTATCTAATCATAACAATAAAGTTGTTTTTTTGCAATACTTTTTATCTAAAAAAATGATAGAAAATGTTGGTTTTTTTACATTTTCTATCATTTATCTTTCTTTTTCTCTTTTTTAAAAAATTCACACAAAATTCACAATTTATTATAATTCTCTTTTTGTAAATTCTTCTATAATATTTTGTTCTGTTATTCCAAAATATTTCATTAATTCTTCTGCCTTACCAGATTTACCAAATGTATCTCTAATTCCTAATCTAGTTAATTTTATAGGATATTTATCTATTAACACTTCTGCAATTGCTGAACCTAATCCTCCAATTATATTATGATCTTCAATACTAATTAATTTTTTTGTTTCATTTGCACATTTTATTATCATCTCTTCATCTATAGGTTTTATTGTATGCATATCAATTACTCTAATATTAATGCCTTGTTTTCCTAATTCCTCTTTTGCTTTTATAGCTTCTGAAACTGTTACACCTGTTGCAAATACGGTTCCATCTGTTCCTTCCCCTATTTGTACAGCCTTTCCTATTTCAAATTTCTGACCTTCCTCATATATAATTGGAGTAGCAAGTCTTGCCAATCTTAAATATACTGGTCCATTTACTTTTGAAATCTCTTCTACTGCCCATTTTGTTTGAACATCATCTGATGTTGATATCACTGTCATATTGGGTAAAGTTCTCATCATAGATATATCTTCTATCATTTGATGTGTTGCACCATCTTCTCCCACAGTAATCCCACTATGAGTTGCACAAATTTTAACATTCAAATTAGGATAACATACACTATTTCTTATTTGATCATAGCTTCTTCCTGCTGCAAATACTGCAAATGTACTTGCATATGGAATTTTCCCACAAGTAGCAAACCCAGCAGCTGTTCCAATCATATTTCCCTCTGCTATTCCCATATCAAAAAATCTCTTTGGAAATTCCTTTGCAAATATATTAGTTTTTGTAGCTCCTGATAAGTCAGCATCAAGCACTACTATATTTTCATTCTTTTTTCCTAATTCTAACAAAGCTTCTCCATAACTTTTACGTGTTGCTTTTTTTTCTTCTCTCATTTTTAATTTCATTCCTTTCCAATACTAGTAGGGACAAAAAGAACGTCCCTTAATCCCCAATTTCCTCCATTGCTTGCTTAAATTGTTCTTCATTTGGTGCTTTTCCATGCCAACCAACTTGATTTTCCATAAAGGAAATTCCTTTTCCTTTAATTGTCTTAGCAATTATACATGTTGGCTTTTCTTTAATATTTTTTGCCACTTCAAATGCTTTAATTATTTCTTCTATATCATGTCCATCTATATTTATAACTTGAAAACCGAAACTTTTAAATTTCTCATCAATTGGATATGAGCTCATTACCTCTTCTATTGTTCCGTCTATTTGTAAGTTATTATTATCTACTATTACACAAAGATTATCTAGTTTGTATTTATTAGCTGCCATTGCTGCTTCCCAAATTTGCCCTTCTTCTATCTCTCCATCTCCTAAAACACAATAAACTCTATATTCTCTTTTATCCATTTTTCCTGCAATTGCCATTCCATTTGCAGCTGATAACCCTTGACCTAATGATCCAGTAGTCATATCAACCCCTGGTACTTTATTCATATCTGGATGTCCTTGCAATTTTCCTTCTATATTTCTAAAACTTTTTAATTCATCTTCCTTAAAAAATCCTCTATTAGCTAAGCAACTATATAATGCTGGTGAACAATGTCCTTTTGATAAAACTAATCTATCTCTATCTTCCCATTTGGGATTTTTTTCATCTATATTAATTTCATTAAAATACAACACTGTTAAAATATCTGCAATTGAAAGTGAACCTCCTGGATGACCTGATTGTGCAGTATATACTTGTTCTAATATTCCTCTTCTTACCTTTTTAGCAATTACTTTTAATTCATTAATCTCTTTTATTTTCAAAAAAATCACTTACCTTTCTTTCATAATCACTATATCATAACTTTTTTATTTTTACCATATTTTTAAAAAAGATTTATATTTTATATAACATACTATAAATCTTTATATATTAATAATTAGAACTTGTCATATTTTTAAT
>CAQRYF010000064.1 GCA_948875265.1 uncultured Clostridia bacterium | reverse complement strand
TCCAATTCACGATTTTTTTGAGAGCTAATTTGGGACTACTTTTTCAGCAGCCTCTTATGTAAGTAGGTCTTTTTTTGGTCAAAAAAATTATCTTCCACCAGTACAATCTCCACCTTGAAATGGTTTATGAGCATTATGCTTTTCATAATTTGTATGATTTTTAGAAGTCATTTCCATTCTTCTTATGTCGCTTTTATACTTTTTATAAGCAATTTCATCCTCAAGAGTGTCAACTAAAGGACTCCATTCTTCAGGGATAAAAAGGTCAGGTTGTAAAATAATAGTTCCATGGTATCTACGATGTTTTATACCAAGACGTACAGGTTCACAGTCAAAAACAGATTTTTTTCGATCAGTCATTCGATATTTACGGTTTAATTCAATATGTAGATTTCTACTTGAATTTTTGAATAAATTATCATGAAATTTTAAATACAAATCGAATTGGCTGTTTATTGCCGTAACAACATTTCCTGTAATAAGTTCTTTTTTTACAAGTATTTTGACCTTATAAGTTGAACCATTATAAAAAACAATAACTTTAATACCATCTGTGGTAGAAACACCACATTTATTGTTTTTAGTACAATCATCTAAGATTATAAGATCGTCTTTCCAATCTGAGTAGTCTGGTTGTATATTTGGTGTCTGATTTTTTTTATTTTTTGCCATATATTGACCTCCTAAAAATTATTTTGGAGGTTTTTGAAACCTCCAAGTGATTACTTATTGGTTTCAAAATAAAGTATCTTAATAAATATACCATAATTTACATAAAAAAGCAAACGAGACAAAAATAAGGAATTTTAAATTTGACAAAAGCTTAATTTGGTAGTATAATTTTAAGGTTAGAAAAAAGAGATTATAAAATAAAAAGGGGTAATAAAAATGAACAACCAAAAAATAAGAAATATTGCAATAATTGCACACGTTGATCATGGAAAAACAACACTAGTAGATGCACTTTTAAGACAAAGCCATGTTTTTAGAGAAAATGAACAAGTAGCAGAAAGAATTATGGATTCAAATGACCAAGAAAAAGAAAGAGGAATTACAATACTTTCAAAAAATACATCAGTAATGCATGATGATATCAAAATAAATATTGTTGATACACCAGGACATGCTGATTTTGGTGGAGAGGTTGAAAGAGTATTAAAAACTGTTGATGGAGTACTTTTGTTAGTTGATGCTTTTGAAGGAGCTATGCCTCAAACAAGAGAAGTTTTGAAAAAATCATTAGCATTAGGACTAAAACCAATAGTTGTAATAAATAAAATAGATAGACCAGGAGCAACTCCAGAAAAAGTAGTAGATCAAGTTATCGAATTATTTATTGAATTAGATGCAAGTGATGAACAATTAGAATTCCCAGTTGTTTATGCTTCTGCTAAAAATGGGATTGCAAAAATGGATTTAAATGAAGAAACAACAGATTTATCATGTTTATTTGAAACTATAATAAGCACAATTCAAGCACCAGAATGTGATGAAGAAGGACCAGCACAAATGTTAGTTTCTAACATAGATTATGATGATTATGTTGGAAGAATTGCAGTTGGTAGAGTTGAAAGAGGAATTATTAAAGTTGGGATGCCAGTAGCTATATGTGGTAAAGAAGATAAAATAACACAAGGAAGAATTGCAAAAGTATATACACATGTAGGTCTTAATAAAGTAGAAGTAGAAGAAGGAAAGGCAGGGGACATTATTGAACTTGCTGGACTTGCTGATATCAATATAGGGGATACAATTTGTGATTTTAATAATCCTGAAAAGATACCATTTGTTGATATTGATGAACCAACTGTTTCTATGACATTTAGCGTAAATAATGGACCATTTGCAGGAAAAGAAGGACAATTTATTACATCAAGACATATTAGAGATAGATTATTTAAAGAATTAGAAAGAAATGTTTCTTTAAGGGTAAAAGAAACAGAATCACCAGATTCTTTTGAAGTATCAGGAAGAGGAGAACTTCACTTATCAGTATTAATTGAAACAATGAGAAGAGAAGGATTTGAACTTTTAGTATCAAGACCAAAAGTAATTTTCAAAGAAATTGATGGAGTAAAAAATGAACCAATTGAACTATTAGTTGTAAATGTTCCAGATGATTGTGTAGGAAATGTTATTGAAAAACTAGGCAGAAGAAAAGCTGAAATGGTTAATATGGAACCAGCTGAAGCAGGACATACAAAGATAGAATTTAAAATACCAGCAAGAGGATTAATTGGATATAGAACAGAATTCTTAACAGACACAAAAGGTGAAGGTACAATGAACCATATATTTGACTCATATGAACCATTTAAAGGAGATATCCAAGCACGTGTTAGAGGAACAATAGTAGCATTTGAAAATGGAAAATCAGTAACATATGGATTATATAATGCACAAGACAAAGGCGAATTGTTTATTGGACCTGGTGTAGAAGTGTATGAAGGTATGATAGTAGGGCTAAATTCAAGAGGAGAAGACTTAGCAATAAATGTATGTAAAGAAAAACATTTAACAAATACAAGAGCTTCTGGTTCTGATGAAGCATTACGTTTAGTACCACCAATTCAAATGTCTTTGGAAAAAGCTATTGAATTTATTCAAGATGATGAATTAGTAGAAGTGACACCTGAAAATATCCGTTTAAGAAAGAAAATATTAGATTCTAAGGAAAGAGAAAGAGCAGCGAGAAATAAATAGGAGAAATATAAAATGAGGTGGCTGAATAAATCAGCCACCTTTAGGATTAGATATTGTTATTGTTGTGGTAGTAATATTCTACAGCAACCTGACATACTTACAATGATTGCATAATTATTACTGTCTAGTTTAGCAATTGTCCTTTTTTTACCATTTTGAATTATGGTATGAATCTTAGGATTAAATTCATCAAGTGTGATAAAAAAATCATCCAACTTAACATACAGTTGTAATTTTACAGTATTATCCTTTATCCAATTCCGCTCTCTAATTGATAAGTTGACTTTTGCATTTTTTTGAATGGTATCAATAATTTTCATTGCTGTCATAAGTAAATATCCTCCTGTAATTTTTTTTAGATTTATAGTATATATTATATTTCATAAAAAGTAAATAGAAATAGAGAAAATATAAAAATTTAACAGTCAATTTATATAATGAATTTTAAGATTATAATAGTAAAAGGAGTAAGTAAGTTTATGAATAAACAAGAATTAGAAAAAATAAAACAAAAGGCTTTAGAAAAGCATATACCAATTATAATGGATGATACATTAGAAGTAATAGAAAGATATTTAAAAGAGGAAAAACCAGAAAGGATATTAGAAATAGGAACTGCAGTTGGATATTCAGCAATTTGTTTTACAGAGTTTTTGTCTGAGAATGGTAGTATAGATACTATTGAAAGGGATGTAGAAAGAGTAAAAGAAGCAAAAGAAAATATAAAGAAAGCTGAGGTTGAGGACAAAATAAATATTTTTGAAGGTGATGCAGTAGAAATTTTACCTACTATAAATAAAAAGTATGATGCAGTTTTCATTGATGCAGCAAAAGGGAAATACCCATTCTTTTTAAAAGAAGCTTTAAGGATGATAAAACCAAATGGAATTATTTTTGCTGATAATATTTTATACAAAGGTTATGTATTAAGTGATTATAATAAACATAAACAACGTACTGCTGTTAGAAATTTAAGAGAATATATAAAAGAAGTTAGCGAAAATCCAAATCTAGATACTGAGATTTTAGAGGTTGGAGATGGATTAGCTATTAGTAGAATAATGTAAGAATTAAATTAGAAAAAATAAGCTATATAAAAAACCCACCATAGAAATTATTTCTATGGTGGGGGAAGTTTTTTGAAGAATTAGTACGTACGTGAACGCTTTTCAATTGGTTTAGCATACATTAAACCAATTTTATCAACAATAATGGTTTCCAATTCATCGGAATCTTTTTTATCAGTCTTTGGTTTTAAACGTTGATAAGTCCTGAATAATGGTCTGTTGGCTTTTTGTGGGTCAAAATAGATGTATGGTATTATTTCTGCATACTCATCATATTTGTAATTTCCATGGTCTAGTTTATTAAGCTCATTTTCAGTTTCATCTTCAGATACATCCTCAAACTCATTTTGTCCATATTCTGCATCAGCATCCATCTCTTGTGTTCTAATTTGAACCTCAAAAATATTATTATTTTCATCCATGAATGCTAAGTGAATAGATTTATAGTTATTTTTCTTTGGATGATTAATATAATCTTTGAGTAATGGATTATTGGCAACTCTCTTTGCCGGTGGCATGATGCTACACATTTGTTGCTTGGTAAAAAAATTAATGCATATATCACTTATTTGATGGCAAATTTCTTCTTGTTCTTCTTCAGATACATTCGAGTCAATGATTATCCTTAATGCAACAAGATCAGATAAAATAATACTATCACCTTCAAAGTAATATTTTAAAATCTTTCTCAATACACTCTCCCATGATTTTTGCCTACATACAATATCGAACAAAATATTCTTAGGGAGTTGTTCAGATAAAATTTTACGTAATCCATCAATCAGTTTACGCATTTGTATGAAACAGTCAGAAGATATTAATTTATGAAATCTAGAAACTTCACCAATTATACTTGAACTAATGTCGCCATCTATTTCTTTCAATCCATCACTAAATGCCTTAACAATATCTGGTAGATATACTATAGACGAATCATAAATAGTTTTCCGGTATAATTCACCAATTTTTTCTAATTCTTCTTTTTGCTTTTGTGTCAATTGGTACTTCATTTGTATTGAATCCTCCTTATGCAATTACGCATTTTTGCGCTTATGTTAATTATAACATGAAATAACATAATTTTCAAATTTTTATAATATATAATTGACATAATTCGTCTAGGAATATATAATATAAAAGTCAATAATAAGAAATATAAGGAATTAGATGAAGGAAAGAGGAAATAAAATGAAAGAAATAGAATTATTAGCACCAGCAGGATCATTTGAAAAAGCAAAAGTAGCTTATCTTTATGGAGCAGATGCAGTATATGCAGGAACATCATCATTATCACTTAGAACTAGAGCTGATATGGAAGATGGGGATTTGGAAAAAACTATAAAATATGCACATAAGATAGGAAAAAAAGTGTATGTAACTTTAAATATATTTGCATGGGACGAAAAATATAATGAAATAATTCAAATGGCAAAAAAATTAGAAGAACTAAAACCAGATGGAATTATTGCAGCAGATGTAGGCGTTATTGATGTATTAAAAGAATATGCACCATCTGTACCAATTAATGTAAGTACACAAGCAAACATTATTAGTTTACGCGATTGTAACTTTTGGTATAACAATGGAGCGAAAAGAGTTATTATGGCAAGAGAAATGAATAAAGAACAGTTAAAATATATTATGGAAAATAAGCCAAAAGATTTAGAAGTAGAAATTTTTGTACATGGAGCAATTTGTTTTGCATTTTCAGGAAGATGTTTTTTGAGTGATTTTTTATCTTGCAGAAGTGCAAATCTTGGAGACTGTGCACAAAGCTGTAGATGGTCTTATAATTTGTATGCAGAAGAAAAGAATAATCCAGGTGAATTGATGCCAATTGAAACAAATGAATATGGTACAAGTATATTTTCTTCTAAAGATATGTGTTTAATACAAGAACTTCCCGAAATAATAGATATGGGAATAGATAGCTTAAAAATAGAAGGCAGATTAAAAACAGAATATTATTTAGCAAGTGTTATAAATGCATATAGAAATGCAATTGATGATTATAAAAATAATCCAGATAATTATGATTATACAAAATACTTAAAAGAATTAGACAAAGTAAAAACAAGAGGATTAACAACTTTTTATTTTAATGACAGAAATAATAAAGATATTCAAGAATATGGTGGAAGGCAATATAACGAAAATTATGAATATGGTGGAAAAATTATAAAATATGATGATAATATGTCTATAATAGAAATAAAAAATAAACTAATAGTAGGTGATAAATTAGAAATTATAGTTCCAAATAAAATAGAACCAATAGAATTTATAATTGAACAGCTTTGGGATGTGGATACAAATGAAGAAATAAACGAGATTAGCCCAGGAGTAAAAGGACAAAAAGTAAAAATAAAATTACCAATTAAATGTGAAGAGAATTGGATAATAAGAAGAAAGAAATAAAAAATAAGCCCACATCAATAAGAAATGTGGGCCCTCTTTATGTAGTTGAACAAACAGATGAATTTTATTGGTAGATACAAGGAATAATACTACATAAAGATTAAACAAATGTATATTAACATTTGTATGTATAGTATTATACTACAATAAATATACGTAGTCAACATAAAAGTTTAGATTTTAAATAAATTGAAAGTATTAAATCCTAATATAATACATAACAAACATAATAAACCATTAATATCAAAGCTAAAATTAGGGAATAATACAAAAATAGAACCAAGTGTAAATCCAATTATGGTATAAAATGTCTGCATGTGGTAATTATCTAAAAGAAATTTAGTAAGCTTCATAAAAATAAAAGATCCTAATATAAGACCAAGTCCCATAGGGATAAGTACAGGTAAATATAAAGTTGAGACTGACATTAGGTAAGTAGAGTATACACCGAAGAAGCATTAAAATAATTGTACTGCTAACTCCAGGAACTACTATGCCAATAGACATTGCAAATCCCGAAATAAATAGATGTATAATACTAATAGTATCATTACTTGAGAAAGTAGTGATATTTTTTTCAGCTAAAACAGTAAGTATTCCTAATATAAATGCAAATAAAGTATAAAATAAATAGTGGAATTTAAATTTTTCTTTTTTGTTAATTTCTTTTATTAAAGAGGGAATACTTCCTAATATTAAGCCAATAAAAATTGATTTAGTTTGTAATGGAAATGAATATAATAAATAGTTTAAAATTTTGCTAAATAGTAAAACCCCTAAAAAACCTCCTAATACAATTGGAGAAAGAAATTTGAAATTATTTTTTATGTCTTTAAAAAAGTTTAATATACTATCTAATAATTTTTCATAAATTCCAAAAATAACACAAAGAACACCACTACTAATTCCAGGTAAAATAGCTCCAGCTCCAATAGTTATTCCTTTAAAGCAGTTTATTAAAAAATCCATATAAATCACCTTTTATAATAAATATGTTATTTACTATAAAAATATTATTGAAATAAAAAAATAAAAATACTTTTTAGAGGTCAGGCACTTTTATTTTTTCTAAACATATAATTGCGTTATAGAGAAAAAAATGGAGGTGCATTTATGTTTTCAGCACTTTGTATTACAGGAATATGCGGATTTTTGGGATTTTTAAAGTCAGCTGTATTTGTTGTTCGGATATATTCAAGGTAGCAACTTATTTCCAGAGCCATTATCAGCAGAGGAAGAAAAAAATTGTTTAGAACAGATGGAAAAAGGGGATGATGAAGCAAGGAATATCTTAATAGAAAGAAATTTGAGATTAGTAGCACATGTGGCCAAAAAGTATAGTACTGCTAAAGTAGATCAAGATGATTTGATATCAATAGGAACTATAGGATTAATAAAGGGGATAAATAGTTTTAATTTGAAAAAAGGTGCTAAACTTTCTACATATGTATCTAGATGCATAGATAATGAAATATTAATGTATTTACGTGCAACAAAGAAATTAGGTGCAGAGGTTTATTTAAATGAACCAATACGGAAAAGATAAGGATGATAATGTTGTAACACTTCAAGAAGTATTAGAAAATAATGAAAGAAATATAGAAGATGAAGTGGATATAAAAATGAAAATTAAACTTCTTTATGAAAAAATGAAAGATGTTTTAAAAGATAGAGAAAAAACAATTCTTGAACTTCGTTTTGGTTTAGGAGGACATAAGCCTAAAACACAAAATGAAATAGCTTCAATGATGGGAATATCTCGTAGTTATGTATCACGTATTGAAACAAAAGCGATAGGAAAATTGGCAAAAGAAATAAAAGAGTAGAATTTGCAAAAATTATGTAAATAAGATATAATAATATTATTACCAAAAAGGTATAATGTATTTTAAAGGAGGATAGGAATAAAAATAATTATTAATTTTAGCAACAAGTAAAGGAGAAGACAGATGAAGATAAAAGGAAGAATTATAAGATTTTTAGGATTAGGAAAAAGAAAGATTAATTACTATAAAAAGAAGCGGATTAAAAGTGCGGAAAAGGGGAAAGAAGTTTTTGAACAAAATCCAATACCTGTACCAGTACTTGAGGTAGATAAGATATTTGAAGATAATCAAGAATTTGAAGAACCTGATGATAATCTAGTAACTTTACCTAATCTACAAAATGTAAGTGGTAAATTAGTATTAAAAGTACCACAAGGGATCAAAACAAAATATATTGTTTTAGAATCAAAATCAACAGTAAAAAATCCAATAGTAGCTAATACTATAAATATTGATATTAATGATATAATATTTATATTAAAATACAATAATGAACAACTATGTATTAATATTTATCGTATAGTAGATACAAAAGAAATAAATAATGCTATTATTGTAGATGAAAAAACATTAACTCATATTAATGAAATTGATAAATATGAGCATATTCCTAATAGTGTAAAAATAAAAATAAAAAATTATTTTTATTTAGTAGGAAAGCCTGAACAATTAATTTAATTCCTATCCAAATATAAAGAGCAAATCTATTATAGTTTTGCTCTTTATATTAGATATTAAGCAATAATGTTTATTTTCGAACAATTTCTAATCCACAATTATTACTTATATCAGAGAAAATAAGTTCATTTCCTTTTTTTAATGTTATAGTAATTGATGAAGAAATACTTTCTAAAATATCTTTTTCCATCTTACCTCTTACAGGTGCAGAGAGTTTATGTCCAATATTATATTCTGATTCTAAAATTAAAGAGTAATTACCTTGTTTTAAAGTTATATTTATTAAATTATTATTTATATCATATTTTATTATTTTAGAAT
>CAQRYF010000063.1 GCA_948875265.1 uncultured Clostridia bacterium | reverse complement strand
ATATCTGATTTCTCTATTTATAATTTTATTTATTCTAGAATTCTTATTAATTTCAGTTTTTTTAAAAATGTTAGTAATAAAAAACAAATAAATAATAATCATTATAAAAAGAATTCTAAAGATTTAAGTTTATTAGTTGGGCATGATAAAAAAGAAAATGAAAAAATATATATTCCCGAATCAGGACTATATCAAAACTTTTTAATAACTGGTACTATTGGCTCAGGGAAGACTTCTAGTGTAATGTATCCTTTTACAGAACAGCTAATAAAATATAACTATAATAATAGTAATAAAAAAATAGGTATGCTTATATTAGATGTAAAAGGTAATTATTATAAACAAGTTGAAACTCTTTCTAAGAAATATAATATTAAAGATGACTTAATAGTAATAGGATTAAATTCAAATGTCTTTTATAATCCTCTACATAAACCTAACTTAAAACCCCAAATTTTAGCAAATAGATTAAAAACTATTCTTTTACTTTTTTCTGAAAACAATTCTGAATCATATTGGATTGATAAGGCAGAACAAATCTTATGCGAATGTATCAAATTATGTAGATTATATAATAATGGTTATGTAACTTTTTTAGAATTACATAAGCTAATTACAGTTCCAGATTATTATAAAGAAAAACTTAAAATTTTAAAAGATTTATTTATTTCTTCTAAATTATCTCAAAGTCAAATTTATGAATTAAATGCATCTTTAGATTTTTTTCAAAAAGAGTTTGAAGGTTTAGATTCTAGAACTAAAGGTATTTTAATTTCTGAAATAACTAGAATAACAAATACTTTTATATCTGATTATGATGTAATGTCCACCTTTTGTCCACCAAAAGAAAAATTAACTTTTACTGGATTTGATGAAGTTATTAGTTCTGGTAAAATTGTTGTTTTAAATATGAATATATATGAATATTCATCTCTTTCAAAAATTATAGCAACTTATTTAAAACTTGATTTTCAAACAGAGATTATGAATAGTTTATCAAATGGTGTTCCTAAAACTACTGCTTTTATTTGTGATGAATATGATAAATATACAAGTCGAACAGATGGAGAATTCTTCTCGTTAAGTCGTGAAGCTAAATGCATTAATATTATAAGTACTCAAAGTTATTCATCATTAAAAGTAACTTTAAAGGATGATGCATCTGTAAAAGTAATTATTCAAAATCTTATTAACAAAATTTGGTTTAGAACTGATGATATTTATACTATTGAAGAAGCTCAAAAGCAATTAGGAAAAGAAGAAAAGCAAAAAATTTCAAAAAGTATTTCTGAAAATGCAAAAGAAACAAAATTTAGTTATATTACTAATACTTTAAATTCAGAAAATTCGAATATCTCTGAATCTTATAGTATCTATAATCAAAATGATTATAGATTTGACACTAATTTTTTTACTCAAAATTTAGAAACATTCACCGCACTTACATTTTTGTCAGATGGAAATATTATATTTCCACCTAGGAAACTTTCTATGTTTCCATATTTTAAATAATTGATTATATAAAATATTTTATTTTTATATAATTAGTTTTGAAAGGAGTAATTTTATTGAAGAGAAAAGTCTTATATATATTTTTTGTACTATTTCTATTCTTATTTTTTGTAATTATTTTTAATTCAACTTCATTCGCATTAGGAGAACCTAAAATTGTAAATAAGATTAATTCTGCCTTTGAAAATATTGAAAGTTGGATTTTAAAAATATCTACGCCTGCTGCTGCAGTCGCTGTTGGTTCTGGTGTTTTTATGCGAAAATTCAGCTTTGGAGATGAAGAAAAAATAAGAACAGGAAAAAAATTAATTAAAGGATCTTTGTTTTCTTATGCTTTCATTCTTGCTATTGATTTGATTTTGTCTGCTATAAAATCTTTAGTGTCATAAGGAGGTTTTTTTGGAAAATACAACTGATATCACTCAAATTATCATTAATACAATAAATACAATATTTGAAAATTTATTTAGTTCTATAGATAATAATTTATATTCTATATTAGATGATATTACTTTTATTAGTTCTGATATTTTAAACGATAAAAACTTTGAAAATATCTTTGGAACTTCTACTTCTAATGGTATATTATTAATTGCAAATTCTCTTTTATTGGGATTTATTCTATATTATTCTATTAGAAATTTAATGTCCCATTTTACTTATTCTCCAATAGAAACTCCTTTTAGCTTTATCATAAAACTAATTTTATTTGGTATTGTAATGAATTGTTCATTTTTTATAGTTCAATTTATTTTAGATTTAAACTTAAATATCACTCTTTCAATTCGTAATCTTGGGGAAAATCTTTTTAATAAAAATATCTGTTTTTCAGAATTGATAAATACTATTAATACTAATATGTCTATTGATACTAGCTCACTCAATGTATTTTCATTAGATGGTCTTATAAAAAGTTCTTTAACCATTTCTCTATTAAACTTAGTATTTACATATTCTCTTAGATACATTATTCTAAAGGTATTTTTATTATTATCTCCTTTTGCTTTTTTGTCTTTAACAATCAATTCTACAAGCTGGTTTTTTAAAACTTGGATTCGAAATTTATTTTCTTTATTATTTATCCAAATTATTGTTGCATTAATATTGTTAATCTTATTTTCTATTGACTATTCTTCTAATTTATTTAACAAATTTATTTATGTTGGAGGAATTTATGCTTTGATAAAAGCAAATTCGTTTGTAAGAGAGTTTATTGGTGGAGTTTCCACAGATGTATCACAATCTGTGCAAAACTTTACAAGAATTATAAATTAAGGAGGTTTTATGAAATTCATATTTCCACAAAATTATAACTTTAGGAATAAATTTTTAGGAATAATTGATTACTCTATAGTTTTTATAAATTTAATATGGTATGGTATTGTCTTCATCTTAGTTAATATTATTTTTAATAATTTAAACTTTAAAATATATACTTTTATTTTTCTCTGTTTTCCTTTACTTTTATTCTCGTTCTCAGGATTTAATGGAGAGAATATTGTTTATGTTTTTACTTATCTTTTTAAATTCACACTTAAACAAAAATTGTTTTTATACAAAAGAAGAGATTCTAGCCAATATTAAAACATTCTTTATAAATATTCATTTTAAACTTGAATTTTTTGTCTAAAAAAGATATAATTTGTGTTACAAACTTTAATAATTATTAGGGAGAGATATATAATGAAATTAGAACAAAATGAAAAACCACTTTTATTTTCAGAAACAACTATTCCAGACATCTTTTTTTCTGAACATTTATCTGAATTACCAGGTGATTATTTAAAAATTTATATGTATATGATTTTTTTATCTAAATATGGAAAAGATATAAAATTAAACGATTTGTCTAAAAAACTTAATATACCTTTAAAAATAATTAATGATGGTATTAAATTTTTAGAAACTAATAACTTAATTACAAAAAAGACAACTGGATATATTATTGTAGATTTACAAGAAGCTACTCTTCATAATTTATATACCCCTAATTTAACTATGTCTAAAGAAAAAGTTGCTCAAACTGCAAAGAATCAGTCAAGATCAAAAGCTATTGAACATATAAATAATATGTATTTTCAAGGTATTATGGGACCATCTTGGTATAATGATATTGATATCTGGTTTAGAAAATATGAATTCGATGAACAAGTTATGATTACTCTTTTTGATTATTGTTTTAAACGTAGTGCATTACATAGAAATTATGTACAAACAGTGGCAGAAGCTTGGTATTCAAATAAAGTTAAAACTTGGAGCGACTTAGATAAATACTATGAAAAACAAGAAAGTTTAAATAAATTTAAAAAATCTATTGCAAAGAAACTTGGAAAACATAATGGACTTACTCAATATGAAGAAGCATATATTGAAAATTGGGTTCTAAACTTTGGATATAATATGGATATAATAGAAATTGCTTTAAAAAGGACAACTTTCAAACAAAATCCTACTTTTGAATATATTAATAATATAATAACTGATTGGCATGATAGAAATTTGAAAACACCTTCAGAAATTAATGCATTTATAGAACAACGCAAAAAGCAAGCCAAAAACACAAAGGATTTAAAAACTCAAGTAAGTAAAGCAAATTATGAACAGAGAAATTATGATAATTTAGATTTTTTATATGCTAATAATGAAATTAAGGAGGACTAAATGTCTAATGAAGTTTTAAATTCTTTATTAAAAGAATATGAACAAAAGAAAATTAAAGCAGAATTAGATTTGGAAAAAAGAAAAGAAAACTTGTATTCTTTAGAACCAAAATTAAAACAGATAGAAGATGACTTAAATAGTTTTGCAATTTTAACTGCTAAAAGTATTCTAAAAAATGGTACAGGTTCTTTACTGGAATTACAGGAAAAATCTAAAATTCTAAAAAAAGAAAAAGAAGAAATATTAAAATCACATGATTTAGATATGGATTATTTAAAGCCTTTTTATTCTTGTACTCTTTGCAATGACACAGGGTATATTGCAGATGACAATCATAAAACTCAAATGTGTAGTTGTTTAAAGCAGAAACTTTTAAATATTTCTTTTAATAAATCAAATATGTCTAATTTAAACATAGAGAATTTTGATAATTTTAATGAAAATTTATTCTCAGATGAAGTAGATTTAGCAAAATATAAATTTAATGTTTCACCTAAATCTAATATAAAAAATATTAAGAAAAAATGTATTGAATTTATAGATAATTTTGATAATCCAAATTATAAAAATTTATTATTTATAGGTAATACAGGTTTACGGTAAGACTTTTATGTCAAATTGTATTGCTCAAAAATTATTACAAAAAGGAAAAACTGTACTTTATCAAACAGCTCCTGTCTTACTTGAAAGCGTAATAGATTATAAAATGAGTAAACAAAAAAACACATCTGATAATATTTATAAATCTGTTTTAGAAACAGATTTGCTTATTATTGATGATTTAGGAACTGAAAGTTTAAATAGTATGAAATTAAGTGAGTTATTTACTATATTAAATACTAGGATTTTAAATTTAAATAATAAAGTAACAAAAACTATAATATCTACCAATTTGAATATTAAAGATATTTTTAATAATTATGAAGAAAGAATTGGTTCTCGAATAGCTGGATATTATGATATTTATTATTTTTATGGAGATGATTTAAGGTTTAATAAAAAGAAAAGCTAACTAAAAGAATGAGTTAACAAAGATTTGTTAACTCATTCTTCATCTTTCTACTATTGTCTTCTAATAATTGATTTCTTATTATTTTCATAATGTATATATTTGTATTTTTTACTCTTCTGTTTTACCTTCAATTTCTGGTGTTAAAGTCTCAATGCTTACTACCTTTCCTCCGTCATTTGTTCTCATTAAAGTAACTCCTTGTGTAGATCTTCCTAAAACACTAATTTCTTTAACTTTAAGTCTAATAATTGTTCCTTTATCTGTAATTAGCATTACATCATCTTCCTCTGTTGCAATTCTTACTCCAACAAGTTTTCCTGTTTTTGGCGTAATTTTATATGTTATAACACCTTTTCCACCTCTAATTTGAACTCTATATTCATCTAATTCTGTTCTCTTTCCAAATCCATTCTCAGTAATTGCTAATAATGTAGCTTTTCCTCCTGCTATAACAGATTCCATTCCAATAACTTCATCATCTTCGTCAATTCTTATACCAATAACACCTTGGGCAACTCTACCAATCGGACGTACATCTTTTTCATCAAATGTAATACACATACCATTTCTTGTTACTAATACTACATTATCTTCTCCATCTGTAAGTCTAACTCCAATTAATTCGTCTTCCTCTTTTAAAGTAATTGCTTGCAATCCAGTTTTTCTTGCTGAGTCATATTCTCTTAAAGCTGTCTTTTTAATTAATCCATTTTTTGTTGCCATTAATAAATATTTTCCATCGGCAAAGTTTTGGATTGGTATAACAGCTGATACTTTTTCTCCAGAATCTAAACTTAATAAGTTAACAATAGCTGTACCTTTTGCTGTTCTTCCCGCTTCTGGTATTTCATATCCCCTTAGACGATATAATTTACCTTTATTTGTAAAGAATAAAATTGTATCATGAGTTGAAGCTGTAAATATTTGTTTTACAAAATCTTCTTCTCTTGTTGCAATTCCTGTTATTCCTTTTCCTCCTCTTCTTTGACTTCTATATGTATCTATTGGCATTCTCTTAATATATCCAAAGTGAGTTAAAGCTACAACAGTTTGTTCTTCTTTTATTAAGTCTTCTATATCTATTTCTCCTTCTGCAGCTACAATTTTAGTCTTTCTTTCATCTCCAAATTTTTCTTTTATTTCAATTAACTCTTCTTTTATTATATCAAATACTAATCTTTCACTACTTAAGATTTCTCTTAAATGTTCAATTAAAGCCATTAATTGATTATATTCTTCCTCAATTTTTTCACGTTGTAAACCAGATAGTGTCTTTAATCTCATATCTAAAATTGCCTGTGCTTGTATATCAGAAAGACCAAATCTTTCCATTAATCTTTCTTTCGCATCATCATATGCTGAACGTATAATATTTATAACCTCATCAATATTATCAAGTGCTATTTTTAATCCTTCTAATATATGAGCTCTTGCTAACGCTTTATCTAAGTCAAATTGTGTTCTTCTTAATATAACATCTTTTCTATGATCAATATAACAGTCTAAGCATTGTCTTAAAGTTAATATTTTTGGTTCTCCATTTACTAACGCAAGCATTATAATTCCAAACGTAGTTTGCATTTGAGTATGTTTAAATAATTGATTTAATACAACTTGTGGATTTGCATCTCTTTTTAATTCTATAACAACTCTAACTTTTTCTTTTCTATCAGATTCATCTCTACATTCAGAAATTCCTTCTACTTTTTTATCTTTTGATAAATCAGATATATTTTTAATTAAATTAGCTTTATTAACTTGATATGGCAATGAAGAAACAATAATTCTTTGTCTATTTCCACTCATTTCCTCAATTTCTGTCTCAGCTCTTAGAGTTATTTTACCTCTACCTGTTTTATATGCTTGTTTTATACCTTCTAAACCTAGTATTATTCCTTCTGTTGGGAAATCAGGACCTTTTATTACACTCATTAAGTCTTCATCTGTTACTTCATCTTCATCAATTATTTTGATAATTCCATTTATAACTTCTGTTAAATTGTGAGGTGGTATATTTGTAGCCATACCAACGGCAATTCCAGATGAACCATTTACTAGCAATGCTGGTATTCTAGCTGGTAGCACGGTAGGTTCTTGTAATCTATCATCATAGTTTGGCATAAAATCAACAGTGTTTTTTTCAATATCAGATAACATATAAGCAGAAATTTTAGCCATTCTTGCTTCTGTATACCTCATAGCAGCAGCTCCATCACCATCTACAGAACCAAAGTTACCATGTCCATCAATTAACATATATCTCATTGAAAAGTCTTGTGCCATTCTAACCATAGCATCATATACAGAACTATCTCCATGTGGATGGTATCTACCTAAAACAGATCCTACTGTATTAGCACATTTTCTGTATGGTTTATCTGAAGTAATTCCATCTTCATGCATAGCATAAAGTATCCTTCTATGTACAGGTTTTAAACCATCTCTTACATCTGGAAGAGCACGAGATACAATAACACTCATAGCATAATCAATATAGGCTGTTCTCATTTCTTTTTCAATGTCTCTTTCTATTATTTTTCCGTCATTTATTTCTTGTGGTCTTTCTTCCATTTTATTCCCTCTTTTCTTTATTTTTCTACATTTGTATTATACTAAAATGACACAAAATATGCAAGTAAAATAGACTAAAAAACATGAAAAAGTTTAGGGAATTCTGTGTTTAAGCTACTTGTCCTTTTGTTTTTATTATTTTATTATATTTCTAAAAAAAACCCTCATATTAATATGAAGGTTTTCTTAAATATTAAATTCTAATATTTATCTATTCAATTATTTTTTTACTTTTATAATATAATTCTTCTGGGCATATGTCTTCCCCATTTTCCCATTCTATAGTCTCTCCTCGCGGCTTTACATTTTTAAAATATTCTTTATTCCTTAATTTCTTATAAATATCCTTATCTTTTATAAGTTTTTTCATATCATATATTTTTTCTTCGTTAGTTTCATAAGTTATTTGTAATAAATAATTATCTAATGCTATCACCTTTATTATATCTGGAGTTATATATTTTTCTTTCATAAAATGCCCCCTCTCCACTATACAAACAGAATATAATCAATATTTTAATCTCTTCATAACAAATTTTTCATCTATTTTAATGGTTCAATTTTAAAATACTCTTTCCCTTCTTGGATAACATTCCACAATGTTATTAATTCCTCTTTATGTATTACAATCCATGCCTCTATCATTTTCTTTTGTTTATATGGAATTCTTCCTTCTATAATATTACAATTAAAATCATATACGACTTTATAGTTATTATATCTTATATGTATATGTGGTGTATGA
The DNA here is from genome assembly GCA_948875265.1 of uncultured Clostridia bacterium. Lineage (GTDB taxonomy): Bacteria > Bacillota > Clostridia > TANB77 > CAG-508 > CAG-269. The sequence continues at coordinate 899 of CAQRYF010000063.1, read as the reverse complement.
TGTTTTCCCTTTAACTCATCATACATAGTAACTACTATTCCATAAAATTGTGAAATTATTGGCATATTTATACCTCCTTAATTCTATCATTTATTTTTACCTTTTTCAATATTTATTGTAATTTTTCTGCTAATTCTAATTGCTCCTTGTTTAAATTAAAATCTTGTCCATTATTCTTTATTAAATTATGCAAATTTTGTATTATTTTTACATTTTGTATTGTGTTTTCTATAGGAGCTAAATTCTTTATTTCTTTTTGTATTTTTTTATATTCTTTTTCCATACCATTAAAATCTTTTTGTTCAAAATATTTATTCCAATTATTAATATATTTATTAGTGTGTTCTATTGAATTTAAATTATTTTCAAAACTTTTTTCTATATTACTTTCAACATTATTTAAAATAATATTTTTTCCTTGTTTAATTGATTTAGCTACAGAGTAATTTATTAATCCTGCTTGTCTTGCTTTATCAACAACTGTATCTAATAAGGTTGATACACCATCAATTATTCCTCCTGTTTGAACGGCATTTTGCATTTGTGACACACTCTCAAAATTTCCTGTCACTATTCCTAGAGCACTTTTTCCTAAGTCAATTGCATCATCTATAGTTTTAATTATTCCATCTTTTAATCCATAATTTAATAAATTATCTTTTATATTTATTATTTGTTCATCTATAAATTCTGGTAATAAAGCTCTTATTCCTACATCAATAGCTGTATTTATTGTTTTTCCTAGTGTTGTTTCTAAAAACAATCTTTGACTTTCTTCTATTTTTAAGTTTTTATTTAATTCAATTTCATTATTTTTATTTAAATCATTTATTTCCATATTTAATACTTCCTTTCATTTAATTAATATTTTTAAATTATTCTTTTTTTATTATTTAATT
>CAQRYF010000062.1 GCA_948875265.1 uncultured Clostridia bacterium | reverse complement strand
TCTTGTAAGAGCTTATTAATTCTTTCCTCACAGGCATCTTCGATCATTTTTTTTCCTTCACTGGTTTTAAAAAAAACTCTAATTTCAGAATATGACATATTTTTTTCATTTTCTAATTTTTCATTCTCATTTAATATTTTTATTTCTTTTAAAAAATTATTTTCATTTTCTAATTCTAAAATTTCTTGAATTAAATTATTTTTATTTTCCTCTATTTCATATTTTATATCTTCATATTTTTCTAGTTCTTCTTTTTCATTTTCTAATTTTAAAATTTCTTTACCAATTATATTAATTGGCTTTTCCCTAGATCTTTCAGTTCCTATCTCATCCAATTGACGCTTATTTATTCTATCTATTGCTTTTTTAAAAGAGACATTGTCATCCCCAGTTCCCACTAGATTTGCAATTTTCTGAATTAATATATTTTGTTCTCCCTTTTCCAGCTTCACTTCTTGTTGATTTACTACAATAGTAGATAAAAACAAGTTTTCATCTACTTTAGTCTGTTCATAAAAAAATTCATTCCCTTTATTTTTATCAATATTATATTGTTTTGATATATCCTCCATATTTTCATTAAATATCTTTGGATTCTTCTTTTTAAAATCTCTATATACTTCATATTTTTCTTCATTATCCAATTCATATTCCAATTTTCCTGAAAAATCCTCCGCATTCCATGGATTATATCTATCAAAATCCGAAAATTCCCTTCCCTTTTTATTTTTTGAAATTCCATAAAATGAATTTATTATAAATTTTAATAATGTTGATTTCCCTGATTCATTTTCACCATATATAATATTAATATTTTTATCTAAATTAATTTCTTTTTCTCTTAATTTTCCATATGAATTTATTTTTAACTTATTTATTTTCAAAAAATCTTCTCCTCTTTTATTTATTATCTAACATGATTTTTTCCTCCGTCCCTAAAATCATGTTTTACTGTAAAGCTTCAAGTCCTATTTCTATTGCTTTTTCTATTATTTCTTTTTCGTCTTGTGTTAAATCTTGCTTTTTTAATTTATTTAACATTTCTTCTGCAAATAGACCTCTTAAGGTGGTTTCGTTTGTGATTTTTTCTAAATCATAATTTGGTTTTGTTTTGTCTTTTATCTTTATAATTCTTTGGTTTAAAATTAATTTATATAATTCGTATGTATTAATTTCAAAGTTTCTTTTTCCACTTAATATAATTTTAACAAATTCATTTTTGTTTATATTTAGCTCATTTATCTTTTCTATTAATTCTTCTTTTGATAGGATTTCAGTTATATTTATATTAATTTCTATAAATTCACTTTCATCTAATGGTACAAATTCTAATGTTAATTTTTCTTTGTTTAATTCTCCAACTATCATTCCATGCTTACCTAATTCATCAAATCCCAAAGATACTGTTGAACCTGGATATACTATATTTTGTTTTTCACATTTATTATAGTCTTGCTTATGTATATGTCCAAGTGCTATATAGTCAAATCCTTTATTTTTTAATATTTTATTTGACATTGAATTATATTGTTTTTCTTCGATGCTTGCTCCATCTATTGTTCCATGTATTACTAATATATTTAATTTATCAGTATTTTCAATTACTAAATTTTCTATTCCACAGTTTGTGCAATAAAAATCACTAAATCCATATCCATAAATATTTACTTCTGGTGTTTCGATTTTTTCTATATTATCTTTAAATATTTTAACATTTTCATTCCAATTAAATTTGTTATAGAATGAATTTTTGATATTTGGGTCATGATTTCCAGGTGAAATAAAAATATTAGTTTTTGGTATTTCTTTAAATAAATTATTTATATATTCAATTGTTGTTTGCTTTACATACTTATGCTCATATAAGTCACCAGAAATAAATAAATATTCTATATTATTTTCTTTTATATATTCAATTATTTTTTTTAATACTTTTCTTTGTTCTAATCTTTTTAAATCTCCTAATGTTTCTCTATCAGAAAGATTTACAAAAGGACTGTCAAAGTGCATGTCTGCTATATGTACAAATCTCATTTTTATTCTCCTAATTTTACTTTACAAATAATACCCTATTGTGTTATAATATTTATAGGTAATAAGGCTAGTCACTTGCAATGTGATTACCATCTTATAAACGTTAAATATATTTAAGCATTTCTGAATGGCACTCAGAAATGCTTTTTTCTTACTTACTTAATAGTATAAATACAATTAAGGTAAGAATGCAGATTAAAAATAATATATTAATTATAAATGACAATATTAACAGATTTATTATTATATTAACCATACAAACCACCTCCTTATCATATGTATAGAGAAGATGGCACCACATTTCTGAAATCACCTTATTACCTTGGAAACTATTTTACTACAAATTATTTTTTTTTGCAATGTTTCAGCAAAAGTTTTTTCGCCTTTTTGCTTTTTTATGTAATCTATGTTATAATTAATTTAGCGTTATGCTGCAAAAAAGCTTAGCTTATAAGCAAAAAACAAAGGAGGATAAAACATGATAATAGGAGATGACTTTTTTAATCTAGCACCTAAGACAGTAAAAAAACAAACTACCAAAAAATTAACAAATCCAGTACCAATTAAGGGAAAACCAAAAATGAATAATAACAAGATTTCTCGTCTTGTTAATCGGTCTTTAAATATATTTAAAGAAAAGTTAATTGATAGTGGATACAATTCAGATGAAATTGACAAACTTCTTATATTACTAAATAGAAAAATTTCTGGTAATTTAAGAAAATCTGGTCTTTATATCATTTGGACAATTAACCTAGATAATGAAACACTGGTGGATATTTTTAAAGATTTAAAAATGGATATAGCTCCACTTGGTCATTACGAAATGATAATAGATTATTGGAGTAATGAAATTTCAGTTTCAGAGGTTAAAGGACATCATCCTCAGTTAATTCTGTAGGTAGCTTAAAAGGGAAACAAAGAAATATTTCTTCGTTTCCCTTCTCCTTTTATTTTCTATATCTCTATTACTTACTCTTCATCTATTGGCCCAAATAATTCATCAAATTTCGCTTCCAATTCTTTTTGTAAATCATACATATCATCTTCATCATTTTGTGGTAATATAGGAGCTTCCTCTTGGAAATCATTTAAATCTAATGGTTTAAATTCTTCTTTTATACTTATATCAGGCTTTTCTTCCTCTTTTATATCTGGTACTGTTATTTTCTTTGCTTCTTCTTTAACTGGTTCATCATCAAATAAATCATCTAATGATTCTACTTTTAAATTTTCTACTTCTTTATCTTCTTTATCTTCTACATAAGGATTATATGGATTATATTTTCTCCATGTTCCTCTATCTATTTCCCCTATATCATTATGGCTTATTTCTAATCCTGCCATTTTCTTTGCCATTGGATGTTTAAAGTAATAGAACTTATTTGCTTTTACTGGTTTTATTCCTTTTTCAAATATAATACATAAATCATTATCAAGTCTACGTAGCTCGTCTGGTGTCATTAATGCTCTTGCCATAACTTGATCTGATACACTCTTTCCTGTTTTCCAGTTTTGTCTATCTCTATTTATTGAAATACTATCTCTTTCTATTGTTTTTTCTCCTAATGCTTTAGAAAAATATTCTACAGTTTTATATGAGTTACTTCCTAGAAATACGTGTGTATCACAGTTTCCCATAATTGTTTCATAAGATTTTTCATATACAGCTTCCAATTGGTCTATGTTTTGTAAAATTACACTAAAAGATATTTTTCTACTTCTTGATGTTGATATTTTTTTATCAAAATCAGGTATTTTACCTATATTAGCAAACTCATCTAATATGAAAAATGTCTGTTCTTTTAATTGTCCACCATTTTGGTCTGCATAATCATATAATTGTTGTATCATTTGAGCAAAAAATATTGTAAGTAAAAAGTCATATGCTGTGTGGGTATCTGAAGATATTACATATACTGCTGTTTTCTTATTTCCTATTTCCTCAAAATCTATTGTATCTGTTGAGGTTAATTCTGCAATTTCTTTTGAATCAAATTTACCAAGCTTTGATTGTAATGTACTTAATATTGAACTATATGTTTTTTCTGGCGCTATTTCAATTGATTTATAATTCATTCTTGCTGGATGATCATATGGTAATTGACTTATTAATTCTGTAAGTAAGTTACTTCCGCCCTTATTATTTGCTGCTCTTACTAATTCAGCACAACTTGCTAAATTTTGCTCCTCTTCTGGCCTTGTAGCTATTAAATAATATATTAATGCTTTTAATAGCATCTCTGCCGAATCATCCCAGAATGGATCTGATTTTCCACCTTCTGACTGTTGTCCTTTAATTATAGTATTTGCAATAACATCAACATCTATTTCTGATGAAATATGCATTAAAGGGTTATAACCATCACTATACTGTGGTCTAACTAAATTTAACACTTTTATTTCATATCCTTGAGATTTTAAGTAACCTGCAGTTCTATCATATAATTCCCCCTTGGGGTCTGTAAACACATAAGAACCTAAACATTGATATGCATTTGGTATTGAATATGATGCAGATTTACCTGATCCTGATCCGACCAACTACCAATACATTTACATTTCCTCTTTTATCTACTGGTAAATAGTTGTCTTCAGCTAAAATTATACCTTTATTTTTATTTAATATTTGATATTGTTCTCCTCTTTGACTCCAATCACTTGAACCATGTTCTATATCTGAATATTCATTTTTAGGAGCTGATCTTGCAAATCCTATAAAGAAAAATACTGCGTACACTATTGTAAAAATTAGTAAAGTTGAAAAATATTCTTCTACTGCTCCTTTTATAAATACATTCCCAAATGCTCCAAACGGATTAGTTATTGATTTTCCAAATGTTTCTATAAATATTTGCAAATCAAAGCTTCCCTGTGAGTTAGCCATATAAGAACTATATGCCCATGGCGCAACAAATACTATGGCTATAACAATCCATAGTATTGCAAATATTATAAAATTTTTCCTATTTCTTCTTATTGCTCCTTCTATTTTGTAGTTCATAAAATTCACCTACTCTTTTGTAATTTTATCTATTATATCCTTGTTGTGATTCCTGTACTTGTACATCATAATTATATGTTGCAATTGACATTCCTTCAGTTAAATCTGTAGATAATACTATTTCTCTTTTAACATTTCCTAAAATGATAGTCTTTGTTTTTCCTTTTGTCTTTTTATCTAAATTGACTTCTTTATCTCTATCATTAACAGCAAATGAAGCTGCTATAATTTTAGGTGTATCTTTTAATCCTGCGGGCCTTGCTATTCTTCTTCCGTCCTTAGTTTCTATAATCATAGTTAAAACTCCTCCCTATTTACTGTCTCTTATCTCAAAAGCAAAATAAGATTTATATGGTTTTAATTTACATTTTCCTTTTACTTCATTTGTTTTTTCATCAAAATAAAGTACTGGTTTTACTTCTTCTGTAGTTTCTGGGTCTATAATAGATATAGGCCTCTTTAGATTAGGTGTATATTGAAATTCCTTATATTCTGTTTTTTGTTCTGAATATAAAGTTTGAAATTTAAATGGTGTAGGCTTTCTTGTTATTTTTACCTGATCTTCTATTAATATTCCATTATTAATAATTACTTTATCTTCTCCAAAAGATAAAATAACTAATTGATTTCCATCTTTTTGCGGATTATCAACATAAAAAGTCTTTTTATTAAAGTTTCCTACTAACTCCTCAGTACTGTTTAACCTTTCAACTGTGTATTTAGGATACTCTTTTAAAAATTCCTTTTCTGTTTTATTAATTTGGTATATTACAGTTTTTACTCCTTCTGGATCTGTTATACTAAAATGTTTTCCTTGTATAGCCTCCATATTTTTACACCCCTATTCCTATGATTTAATCCATAGTTTGTCATTTGTTACATCACTACATTCAATTATACCTAAAAATCAACGTTTTGTCAATATATAGTTTATGTAAATCTTTATTTTTTATCACTTCTTGGATTAAAACTTGATATTTCATTTAATTTTTCAAATATTAATTTTTCTTCAGCTGTCAGCTGTTTTGGCACCATTACTTTTACTTCTGCTATCAAATCTCCTCTTGAATTATTTCCATTTTTATATCCCTTATTTGGAATCCTGATTTTCTCCCCACTCTGAATTCCTTGAGGTATATATACTTTAGTTTCATCATCTATTGTCTCAACATTAGCTCTTGTTCCTAAAGCCGCTTCCCATGGAGTTAAAAGTAAATCTGTATATATATCACACCCTTGTAGCTTAAATTTACGATTATTATTTATTTTTATTTCAATAAATAAGTCTCCATTTTTTCCTCCATTTTTTCCCTCTTTACCTTGTCCAATTAATCTAATCTTCTCTCCATCTCTAATTCCTTGAGGTACTGCTACAGTATATGTTTTAACTCTACCATCTGCATTTTTCAATGATATTTTCTTTTCTAAACCATAAAACGCTTCATATAATGTTACATTTATCTGAGTCTCAACATTTTCTCCTTTTATTGGATTCTTATTTTTCTCTTTATTTTGTTTTCTATCATTATCATCTATATTACCTAGAAACACATTAAAAATAGAACTCTTCTCTCCTTTTCCTGAAAAGGCTTTTTTCCCTTTTGAAAAATGAGAATTCCATATTCTATCATATTTCCTCTTTGAAGCTGGTACTGACAATACTTTATATGCTTCATTTATATCTTTTATTCTTTCTTCAGCTAATTCATCCCCTACATTTAAATCTGGATGATATTTCTTGGCAGCTAGTCTATATGCCACCTTTACTTCGTCAATAGAAACACGACTTGTATCTAAATCTAATATTTTATAATAATTTTTAAAAACCATTTGACATCCTCCCCAAAATTAGGTAAGCATATTATATCACAAATCAGAAAAAAATCCATAGTTTTTATGGATTTTTTTATTACCTATTTAATTTATTATTTTCATTTATTTTCTAATCTTCTTCTATTGCTAATTCTATAATTTTATTCAATAGATTTCTATATTTTATTCCACTTCTTTCAAAAAGTTTAGGATACATACTTATATTAGTGAATCCTGGTAACGTATTAATTTCATTTATATATATATCTTGTGTTTCATTCTCTATAAAGAAATCTACTCTTGATAATCCTTTACCATCAATTGCTTTAAAAGCCTTTATTGCTGCGTTTCTAATTTCTTCTGATTTTTCATCTGGGATATTAGCAGGAATATATATTTTTGATTCTTCATTTCTATACTTTGCATCATAACTATAAAAATCTTCTGCCGGCTTAATCTCTCCCACACATGAAGCTATAACCTCTTCATTACCAAGAACAGCACATTCTACCTCTTTTCCTATAATTCCTTCTTCTATTAAAATCTTATTATCAAATTCTCCTGCATGTTGTATATATTTTTCTAATTCTTCCATATTATTTGCTTTATTTATTCCAACACTTGAACCTGAATTTGATGGTTTTATAAACATTGGGTATTTTAAATTCTTTTCAATTTGTTTTAATATTTGTTTTATATCTAATATCTTTTCATTAAAGTTCTTATCTACGTATATATATTTATTTTTATATTTTCTTATGTACTCATATTTAGCTTGTTTTATTCCTGCCTTGTCAAATACTATTTTTGTATATACTTTATCCATACCTATACTTGAAGCTAGTACTCTACATCCTACATATGGAATCTTTAATAATTCAAATAGACCTTGTATAGTGCCATCTTCTCCATATAACCCATGTAATACTGGAAATACTAAATCTAATTTTTTCAAATATAATATGATATTTTCTATCTCTTCCCCTTTTGTAATTTCATCTCCAAGTTTGATGTCTTCTTTTTCTTTATATTTATACCAATTACCTTTTTTATCTATATATATTGGAAAAACTTCATATTTTTCCCTATCTAAATTTTTTAAAATAGAATTTGCAGATACTACTGAAACTTCATTCTCTGTAGACATTCCACCAAATATAACTCCCAATTTAATTTTCCCCATATTCTTCACCCTTTCCGTTCAATGTATGTATTTAAACTAAAAAGTATTCTTTACCTCTTCTGCTAATTCATAAAACTTCATTCCATTCGATGCTTTAAATAGTAAAATATCATCATTTTTTACTATTTTTCTTAAAGTTGGAATTACATTATCTTTTTCACTTATATAATAAATATATTTTTCGTTCATTCCCTTTTCTTTTGCACCATATACTATATATTCAGCATTTTTCCCATTGCAAATTAAAATATCTATGTCATTTTTATATACTTCTTCTCCAACATTTTTATGCAATTCTTTTGAATAATCTCCTAATTCAAACATATCACCTAATATTGCAATTTTTCTCTTTTCTTTAAATTCTGATAAATATTCTAAAGTTGCTTTCATTGATTCAAAACTTGCATTATATGCATCATTTATAATTGTTATCCCACTATCTAACTGTGATATATCCATTCTTTTCTTCGTAAGTTCAAAACTCTCTATTCCTTTTATAATATCATTAATACTTATTTCTAATTCATTACCAACAACTGCTGCACATAAACTATTTAAAACAAAATGCTCTCCTCCAACTGGAACTTTTACTTTTATTTTTTCATCGCTTAAATCTATGGTAAATTCACTATCTTGCTTATTTAATATAATTTCTTGTGCATTCAAATCACTTTTCTCTTTTATTCCATAAGTCCTAACTTTTCTTTTTTCTTTATTTTCTTCGTACCAATTATGTAATAAATCATTATCATTATTTATAATAACTGTTGCTTCTGGATTTCCTTCTAATATTTCCAGTTTTGCTTTTAATATATTTTCTCTTGAACCTAAAATACCAATATGTGATGTTCCTATATTTGTAATAACACAAATATCAGGTTTAGCAATAGAAGTTAAAAGACTTATTTCACCAAAATGATTCATTCCCATTTCTAACACCATAGCTTCATGATCTTCTAAATTTAAAATAGTAAATGGCATCCCTATATTGTTATTATTATTTCCAATTGTTTTTAATGTCTTATATTTTTGAGAAACAACATTTGCTACAATATCTTTTGTGCTAGTTTTACCCACACTTCCTGTAATTGCTATAACTGGTATAGCATATAAACTTCTTTTATATCCTGCTATTTTGTATAAAGCTTCTAAAGTATTTTTCACTTTTATAATTGTTTTATCTTTAAATTTCTCTTTTTCTTCTTTAGTAAACTCGATATTTTCTACAATTACACAATTAGCTCCTTTTTCTAATGCTTGTTTCCAAAACTTACTCCCATCAAATGTGTCTCCTTTAATTCCAATATAAACATCATTTTTTTGAATTTTTCTAGTATCTTTAGAGAACTTTCTGCAAACTAAATCTTCATCCCCAACAATTAACTGTCCCTTTGTTTCTCTTAAAATATCTTTTACTAATAAATCCTTCATTATTTATTTTGTCCTTTCTTGAACTTGCCAATTAGTATGGACTTTTTTGACAAGTTTCTTTTGTTAAATTATATGTCTTTTCTTAAAATTTTGCAACAAAAAACATTGGATTATTTATATATCCAATGCTTTTTGTTAGCTATTTATTGTCTACACTTCTATTTGCTATTTCTATTGCTTTAGTTACAATATTCCCACAGTCTTTTGATGATACATTTGCCCAGCTACCACCATCTTGTTTAACTTGTTCATATACTCCTAATTCTTTTGCTATCTCTTCTCTTAAATTTTCAGATATTAGTTTACTATTTCTAGACATAACATCCTCCTTATAACCTTTTATTAAAAATTTCATATACTTATATAATAAAACTCAATTTAAAGTTTTATAACTTTATTATTTGCAATTTTTTTATTTTTATTTTGACATTTTTTTATAATATATTATTTTTTTTGACAAAATAATATGTTATAATTAATAAGACTATTACAAAAGGAG
>CAQRYF010000061.1 GCA_948875265.1 uncultured Clostridia bacterium | reverse complement strand
ATATGTGTCTATTTTTTTCTACATATTTTGTTGCATTAATTTTTTGAATCGGGTATTTTTTTTAATTTTTTAATTTTCGTTTTTAACACTTTTTTAAAATGATAGGAGTAAAAGCCTTCTTCCTCTTACTCCTACAGACCTTTAATACCTATATTATTTTATTCATCATTTCTAAATTCTAGAACTCATCAAATTTGATGAAGAATATCTTTTTAATCCTTTGTTAAATACTATAAATGCCAATATTGAAATTGCAATTGAAAATATAATTACATAAATACAATTAAAAATATTAAAATTTATTATTATATCTACTGGCATATAATTTGCAATTCCAACTGGTATTATAGTGTACATTAAGAGTTTTATACTATTTTTAAAAATTGTTCCTGGATATGTTGCAAAACTAAGCATAATATTAGTTAATGAATCAGTCAATATATCTCCCTTAACAATCCAAAAAGATATACTACCAACTATACTTATAAAAGCTGTCAATATAATTGCTCCAGTAATTGAGAACATAGTAAATAATATAAAATTTCTCATTGTAATTCCGTATAATAATAAACAAATATATCCATATATTAGGTCACCTATTGCAGAAACACTTGTATCTGAACTTATTACACTTAAGAATACGTTTTTAGGTTGTACTAAAAATGTATCTAGTTTTCCATTTATTATTAAATCTGATATCTCAAATGATTTATTGAAAAATATATGAGATATTCCAAATACGCTTGCTGCTACCCCCCATAGAAGTAAAACTTCTTTTATTGTATATCCACCTATTTCTTCTTTTAAACTAAATAATATTATCCACTGAATAATAAAACTAGCATTATTTAATATCATAAATAGTATATTGGTTATGAATGTTACTTTATTAGTCATTTGTCTCATTATGTTATACTTAATAGATAATATCATAACTTTTATTTGATTTTTAACCGCCATTAACATTTAATTTTTTTACTCCTTTCTCATATAGAATTATTACTAGGAAAATTACTATTACTAAATAGATAATTTGACCTACAAAAACTTGTATAAAATTTTCCAAACTAAAATCTACTAATAATTTTGCTGGGCCATATGTTACAACAAATATTGGAGTACATTTTATAATAGGTTGCAAAACCTTTGGGAACATTTCTATTGGAAATAATGTTCCTATGACTAATATTAATTTGTCGTATACCCAATGAAAAGGTGTGGAATCTTCTATCCAAAATGAAATTATACTAATTATAATTCTTATAATTGAATTTATTAATATTCCAAGTAATACTGTCATTAGAACAAAAGGAATATTAATAAAATTGAAGTTTTGAATTGGTCCTACAAAACAAATCCCAATTATTGTTCCAACTATTGCAAATAATATAAATTTTATTGTAATTTCTCCTAAATGTTTTGCTGTAATATAGAATACATAATTATATGGCTTATTTATGTTGTACGCAATATTTCCAGATTTTATATCTTGACTTATTTCTCTGATTAGAATTTTGTTTCTTGTACCAAACCATAAAACTTCTGTTATAAGAACATACCATATCATTTGTTCCATAGTGTATCCATTTATAATTTGATTACTATCTGAATAAATATATTGCCATAAGTTTAAGAATACAAACATCATAACAAAAAAGTTTATAAATCCTAAAAATATATTTACTATGTATCCTAAATTTTCTATCAGTGTTGCTTTATAAATATATAAATACTTTCTCATACTATTCTCCCCTATATATCTGTGTTATTATATCTTCCAATGGTACACTTGATATATTTATATCTATAATTTTGTCTGTATCTAACAATTTAATAACATCTGAAACTGTTTTTTTATTAGCATCTAGTTCCATTTTTAAATTATATCCTTTAGCTTTTAATATCGTTATACCATCTTCATCTTTCAAATCTATCTTTTCTTTCATCTTTACTTCTATTATCTTTTTGTTAAGATAATGATATTTCAAATTATTCATTGTATCATCCATAATTATTTTTCCATGATTTATTATTATAACCCTTTTACAAAGCTTTTCTATATCACCTACATCATGACTTGTTAAAAATATTGTTGTCTTATATTCTTTATTCATCTTTTTTATTAGCCTTCTTATATTTTCTTTTACAACCGGATCTAGTCCTATTGTAGGCTCATCTAAAAATAATATATCTGGTTTATGAATTAATGCTGCAACTATTTCACATCTAATTCTTTGTCCTAATGATAAATTTCTAACTGGTGTATTTATAAATTTTTCTAATTCAAATGTGTTTTTTAATTCTTCTATTCTTTGTTCTATTTCATTATCTGGTATATCATATATAGCTCCAAAAAATTTGAAATTGTCATATGGTGTTAAATGTGTCCATAATTGCTCTTTTTGTCCAAAAACTGTACCTATTTTATAGGCTAGTTTTTTTCTTTCCTTTGATGGGTTTAATTCCATTACTTTTATTTCTCCACTTGTTGGATATAAAATTCCTGTTAACATTTTTATTGTTGTTGATTTTCCAGCTCCATTTGGCCCAATAAAAGCTAAAATTTCTCCTTGTTCAACTGAAAAATTCATATCATTTACTGCTTCTACTATTTTATATCTAGGCTTAATTATAGACTTAATACTTCCCTTTATTCCTTTTTCCTTTTCTTTAATTTTGAATTTCTTATTTAAATTATTTACCTCTATAATACTCATTTTAATCCCCCTTATTTATTTCTTTTTCATTTACTATATATTGTTGAAAATGATTAGCATTACTTTCAATAGCATCATCCACATCTATCCAATAAACCTGGACCATACAGTTATACATTTTATTATCGTAATATTCCTTTTCTAGTTTGCCACATAAAGCTTGTATTGTTTTCGCTGACCCTAAATTATCTTTATATCCTATATTCCCACTAGATTTTTTTAATCTCTCATTTAAGACTAGCCTTATATTTATCATTCCAATAATTCTATTATCATTTTCACGTATTAAAAAGAACGTCTCTGCCGGTACTTTATTCTCATCTGGTATTCTGTTTTTATCATCTTCTAATTTAATTAGCCACTCTTTATAATCGTTTAAATACCTATCTAATCCTCCAACTCCATTTATTGAAGAATTATTTTTACTAAATTCATTTATATATTCTATAGCTTGTTCTTTGTGTTTTATATTTGGTTCTACTAATTTAAATCTTTTTATATTACTTTTTATCTTATCCATATTACTATCCTCCAGTTATCTTAATATATATTTTTTTGTAAACTAAAAAGCCTTACAAAGAAATCTTTAAGACTCCTTTGCAAGACTTATATAATCTTACTTTCAAGTGTAAGTAACCTTATATTTTGTTACTCTTTACCGCTCAAGTTTATACTCTTAGGTAAACTCTTAAATTATGTTTTTAATTTTAGCATACTATTAAAATTTTGTCAATCTTTCATTTTTGGTTAGTTATTTTCTTTTATTCATGCACACTATATTTGTATTAATTAATACTTTAATTCTTTTTTAACACAGCTTAATATTTCATTAAAATCTTTAAATTGATATTGTGATAATTTATTTATTTGTTCTCGATTGCAATTATTATATTTATCATACATTACAGCTACTTCTATATTAGCATTATTAGCTGCTTCTACTCCTATAAGTGAATCTTCTATTATTAAACATTCTTCTGGTCTAACATTTAATTCTTTTAATATTTTATAATGAACTTCTGGGTTTGGTTTTTTCTCTGTTACATCATCTTGAGTTACTACTATTGAAAATATCTCATCTATATTAGCTTTTATTTTTATATTTTCATTATATTTTCTATAAATATCCAACTGTGAACTCGTCGTTGTTGTGGCAAGAGCAAGTATATATCCACTGTCTTTTAGAATATGTAATAATTTATCTGCATTAACCTTATAATGCACTTCATTTTTTGTATAGTCTTCTGAAATTTGGCTTCTCAATTCTAAAATCTCTTTAGCTGACATACTCGAATTGTATTTCCTTTTTAAAAAATCACAATATTGTAAATATATATTACTTGATTTACATTCTGCTAATACAGAATCTCTAATCTTACCAATATTTTTAACTTCAGTTTCTTTATTATTAAGTCTATTTATTAGTATTTCATCTATTTTATTCCATATTCCAATAGAATCTATCAATGTTCCATCCATATCAAATATAATTACTTTTTTGTCTTTAAATATATAATTACTCATTTTTATCCCTCCTGGTATGAATCGATACGTTATTTTATACTATTAACTATAAAATCAATAACATCTTGTTCTTTGTTTTTATTATTATTTTCCTTCTTCTCTTCTTCTGTCAATTCTACTAGATATTTATCATATTCAGGAACAACAGCTATCGAATCTAGTGGATATCCTGGATTTCTTCTTTTGCTTGGCTTGTCCACAAAATAAAAATTACTTTTACTCCAACTATATTCTTTCGCTTCTTTACCGTTATATATTACCATTCCATATACCCATTTAGCTGTTAATTTTCCTCCATATTCTTTTACTAAATTTGTATAATATTCTATCATTTCATCATCTGTTAACTCTTTTCCATTTATTCTTCTTACATGAGTTCCTATTTGTCTTTCTTTTGGTAGTTCTTCTATAAATAAATTATTATCCATTCCTATTGTTGTTATATTTGTAGCATCATAATATGCTTTGGCTTTTATATATGCATTTTCTATTGCGTTTTTTCCTGTTTCCTCTACATGAATATTAATTCCTAAATCGTTTATGGTTAACAGTTCTATGTTTCTTTTTTCTAATTCCTTAGCATATTTCTTTACTTTTGCAGGATTTGTCGTTGCAAATAATACTTTCATCCTTACTTCACTCCTTATTTTCTCGTAAATTATATTTATTCACATTTTCAAGTGTTGCAAATCCATGGTGTTCTTTTACTCTTTCTAAAAACACTATACCATCTAAATGGTCACACTCATGTTGAATTAATCTTGCAAAAAATCCATGTAATTGTTTTACTATTCTTTCTCCTTTTTCATTATAATATGTTAATTCTATGTCTGTATATCTTTCTACTTTTCCTCTTATTATAGGAACACTCATACAACCTTCATATTTTATATCTGTTTCTTCTGATAGTTTAATCCAAGTTGGATTTATCATAGCTGTTATTGGTATTTCTTCTGAAGTATTATAGTTAACATTTATTTTTTCCTTTTTGGCTCCTACTACAATAATTCTTTTGTTTATTCCTACTTGTGGTGCAGCTATTCCAAGTCCTGTTCCAAATTCTAATGTTTCTTTTAAATCTTCAATGATTTCTATAACTTCTTCGTTTATCTCTTGTATATTTACTTCTTCCGATATTTTTTCAAGAATAGGATCTCCTACTTCTCTTACTTTTAAAATCTTTCCCATTTTTATCCTTCCTTTATTTCTAAATACTATAACACATTATAATTCCAATTTTATTTCTTCAAATGTTGTATATGGTTTCATAAAATGTGTTTCCTGGTAAAATGTTGTTTTTTGAAATAATGAAACTACATTTTCTATATCTTTATTAAACCAATATTCCTTTAATTTCTTTAACCAATCTTCAACAAATTTTCTATCTATTTTTTATGACTCCTCACTTAAATTATTTTAATAATGAACCACCATTTACATTAATATTTTCTCCATTTATATAATTAGCTCTATCTGAAAGTAAAAATAATACTATATTTGCAATATCAATTGTCTCTCCTAATCTTTTCAGTGGATTTTTTTCTTTATGCTCTTTTATTTCTTCTTCTGTCCACCCTTCTAATGCTAATGGTGTTATTGTTAAACTAGGACTTACTGTATTTACTCTAATCTTATATTTTGAAAGTTCTAGTGCACTTGCTCCGAGTAAAATTAATAATTCCCGCTTCTGCTGAGCAATAAGCACTTGCTTCCATACATGGTCTTGTCCCTAACCTTGATGCTATATTAACAATACTTGGTGTTTTACTATTTTTCAATAATGGAATTGCATGTTTTGTACATATTACTTTTCCTACCAAATTAACATCTAATACTTTTCTAAAATCTTCTATTTTGAATGTTTCTATATAACTATCTATATTAGTTCCTGCATTATTAATTAAATAGTCTAATTTTTCTATTTGTTCAAACATCTTTACTACTTCATCTTCATTAGAAACATCTGCTTTTATATATATAACTTTATCTTTATATTTTTCAAACTCTTTTTTAGTTTTTTCATAGTTTCCTTCATTATGAGCATAATTTATAATTACTTTGGCACCATTTATTAATAACTGTTTAGCTATTTCTTTTCCTATTCCTGATGTTCCTCCAGTTACTAATGCTACTTTATTTTCAAAATTCATATTTTTTAAAAACCTCCTAATTATTTTCTTATTTTAGACTAAAAATATATTACTTTAGTTTTCACTTACATTTTTAATAATTTAATACCTCTTTCATAACCCAATTTATAAAAATCATCAAGAGATTTATTTAAGTAATCATATCTGTAACATAATTCCATTGTTATAGGCCCATTATAATTGCACTCTTTTAATTTTTTCATTACATACTTCCAATCTATTGTTCCATCAAATGGCAATAGATGTAAATCATCAGACTTATCGTTATCATGTAAATGTACTGCAAAAATTCTATCTTTGAAAAACTCAAAATTAAACTCATCGTCAAAATGAACATGATAATGTCCTGCATCAAAACAGATTCCTACATTATCATCTTTTATATTCCCTAGAACATATTCTAAATAACCCTTAATTTTTGTATTTTCGAATGCGATTTTTATATTCAATTCTTTTGCATACTCTACTATTTTTCTAATTCTATTTAATCCAACTTCTCCATATTCAGGTGCTACTTTTTTGCTTGTCAAGTGCATTACTACCATTGGAATTCCATTTTCATAACAATCTTTAATATCATTTTTGTATCTTTCTACTAACTTATCTCCATCTATTCCTTGTTCCCAGATTGAATTGATATTTTGATATCCTAAATGTGCAAATATAATATTAAATCCTAATTCTTTGCATAGTTTAACTTGTTCATTTTGTCTATATTTCCAATTTTTATCATACCATTGAACAAATACATTTTTGAATCCAGCATTTTTTATAGAATTTATAGTTTCTATAATGTTCACTTTATCATTTTCATTTTGAATGGCTACTGCAAGTTCCCTCATCAAATTCCTCCTTTAATCACATTCCTCCATCAACTTTTAAGACTGTTCCGTTAATATATTCCGCATCTTCTGATGCCAAAAAACAAATCACTTTTGCTATTTCTTCTGGTTCTGCAAATCTCTTCTTATATATTTTCTCTGTTTCTTCTTCTATTAACTCTTTTGGCAATTCTTTATTCATCTCTGTATTTACCCAGCCTGGTGCAACTGTATTTACATTTATATATGGTGCAAATTGAATTGCTAAATTCTTGGTTAGATTAATGATTGCTGCTTTTGACGCGTCATAATCTATACTTGTTGGAAAAAATGTATTAATTCCATTTGTTGAACTTGCTTTTCATCTGATATATCTGCTTTAATCACTAATGTTTCTATTTTATATTCTTGTTTTAACTTCTCTTGTAATTCTTCCGCATTCTTTTTATCTGTTAAGTAGTTTATTACTACCTTATATCCTCTCTTAGCAAATTCGATTGCTGTTGCCCTTCCTATTCCTTTACTACTTCCAGTCACCAATACAACTTTACTCATACCTCATCACTCCGTTTAATTTTTTTCTAATTCTATCACAAATTAACTATTTTTACTATAAAATATAAGTTTCAGATTCTACAGTATAATCTTCACCATTATATAAATTTGGATTTTCCTTTGTAGCATCATTCCAAAATTTATTTATACTTTCTTTAAGTTCATTAGGTAATTTAATTTCTCTGTCTTCAAATTTTAATATAATAGGTTTATTAATTTTTATAATTTTACTCATTTATTCATTCTTCCTTTAACTTAAAAAATGCATAGGCTTCATAACTAATAGTTTACTATATAAACATATATTTTTATATTCTTACTTATTACTTAGTAACATTTTTATCTGTCAATATCAACTTCAAATTTTGTATTTATATCTTGTTTAATCCCTGTAATTTTATTTTGATTTTCTACTCCATCATGTATTATTTTCCCTGTTCTAGAATCTAATATAAAACTAAAACTACTTATATCTGGTAATCTTATTGCAGATATATTATTAGCTCTTAATTTTTGAAACAAATCTAATAAATCATTTTCTAATATTCTTCTGCTTATATATTCTTTTTCCACTGGTGCTATGCCTAATACTAATCCAATATTTATTGGTTCACTAATTCTATTTCTATTCTTTAATATCTCATTATATAAATCATCAATCTTTTTACACTTTCCTTCCCCTCTTATTTCATCAATATCAAAATCTTTGTTCCAATTACCTCTATAAGCATTCATATGTGATAGAAACGAAAAATCCTTTGTTTGTGCTATTAAAGCTATACATGATTGTAAACCTAATGTTAACAATAAAGGCTTTTCTTTAGTTGCTACTCCATATTCACCCATGTTAACAAATTGAATTAGTGTTTTTTCTTTATCCTCTATATCAAATTTCATTACTTTTAAGGCATTATCAATAAATTCCTTTTCCATTTATTTTCCTCCTTATAATTTGTGATTTCCTGTTTTTTAATACTTTAATTGAAAATTGTAGCTATTTATTTACTTTTCTTTTATTTTTATTGATATATAAAGTTATATAGCTTTATTTTAATTGTAATACTGAAACAACCTCACAATGTCCGTGTAAATGGAAACATATCTACTGGTTTTAAAAATTGTATATCATAATCATTTTCTAATTTAGATAAATCTCTTACTAAAGTTGCTGGATTACAACTAATGTATACTAATTTTTTTGGTCTTATGTTTAATATGTTTTCTACACTATTATTATCAAGTCCTTTTCTTGGAGGATCTACCATAACAATGTCTGGTATTATTTTTTTATTATTTATTAAATCATCTAATATTTCTTCTACATCACCAGCTATAAATTCCGTGTTTTGTATATTGTTTAATTTAGCATTTTCTTTAGCTGCTTCAATTGCCTCTTCTACAATTTCTATTCCATATACTTTTTTAGCATTTGGGGCCATAAATAGTGATATAGTCCCTATCCCACAATACAAGTCAAAAACAATATCATCTTTCGATATCATTGCTCCTTCTACTCCTATATTATATAATTTCTCTGCTTGTATAGGATTAACTTGATAGAAAGAAAGTGGTGATATTTTAAAAATGTAATCTCCAAGCTTATCTTTTATATATCCATCGCCATATATATTGATATTTTCTTTTCCTAATATTACATTTGTGTTTTTCATATTAATATTTTTTATTATTGTTTTAACATTTTTAAATTTTGAAGTAACTTTTTTTACTAAGTCATCCTCTTTTGGGATTTTCCTACCATTTATAACTAAAACACACATTATTTCATCTGTTTTTATTCCTATTTTAGTTACAATATGTCGTACAAGTCCTTTTCCTGTTTTTTCATCATATATACTTATATTATTTTTTGTTATAAAATCAAAAACAAATTTCGCAAGTTCTTCTGTTTGCTCATTTTGTATTAAGCATTTATTTATTGGTATTATTTCATGACTTCTATTAGCAAATACTCCTATTACTGGCTTACCTTCTTTACTTGTCCCAACTGGATATTGTGCTTTATTTCTATAATGATATGGATTTTCCATACCTAGTGTTTCTTGTACCTGTATTTTTGTTTTTAATGTTTTATTAACCAAACTTTGAACAGCATTTTGTTTTATTTTTAAAGTTTCCTCATATTTTATATGTCTTAAACTACAACCTCCACAACGTTTATATGTAGTGCATTTACTTTCAATTCTATATTCTGAAGGTTCTATTATTTCTAACATTTTTCCAAATGCATGCGATGTAAGTACTTTTACTATTAATATTTTTAGAGGCTGCTGAAAAAGTAGTCCCAAATTAGCTCTCAAAAAAAACGTGAACTGGAA
>CAQRYF010000060.1 GCA_948875265.1 uncultured Clostridia bacterium | reverse complement strand
CTACTCTTGAAATAATTTTTATGTTTTAGGGTGTCCTAATCAAAAATTATTGACATAGTTTGTTAAATTTTATGTTATCTTTAATTATAGCACTCTTTTAATTTTCAAATATTCTTTTAATGCTGTTTGTAATAATTTAGAAAAATTTACATTATGTGCTTCTGCTAATTTGTTTAACCATTGTGGAATTGTTAACGTCTTTTTTACAGCTTGCTCATCTAATTCATTTCTAACAAGTGGCATCCAAACATTTACTAATACAGTTTTTTCATTTTTAGCACATTTTATATTTTCTAATGGTGTCGACTCTGGAATTTTCTTTTTATCCATTTCCATATCATATAAAACTAACCCTAAAACTTCATTTGCATTTTTAATTGCCTCTTCTGTAGTTTCTGCAGAAGAAAATACTCCTGGTAAATCTGGAAAACTAATACTTATTCCATCCTCTGCATAATTAAAAATTGCTACAAATTCATAACTTTCTTTCATTATTATTCTCCTTTAATTAAATTTTATATTTGATTGCTTTTCAATATTTTTTAGTGTTCCTATTGGAATTGGATTTTTACTAGTAGATATTGTTACTATTTTTTCTTCATTTTGTTTTATAAATATATGATGACTTCCTCTAATTCTTTTTTCTATCCATCCATTTTTTAATAAGATATTTATTACTTTTTTTGGTGAGTATCTTTTCATTATTATCTGCCTTCTTTCTTATTATATTACACGTGTTTTTTATACGTGTCAAGTATTTTTTATATTTTTATGAAAAAAGACTAAATAAACAATATGTATATAAATAATACATATCACTTATTTAGCCCCTAACTAAATTAATTTTTATAATTTTTTATTGTTATATGAATACTTTTACTATTTTATAAGTTTTGTTTTAATCTTCATCAGCTTTAGGTAATTCTTCCCCTAAACTTTGTTCAAAAGCTTTAGCAAAATTATCTCTTACTTTTGTTTCAATATCTTCCAACATTTCTGGGTTTTCTCTTAGATATTTTTTAACATTTTCTCTTCCTTGTCCAATTCTTTCTCCGTTATAACTAAACCAAGAACCAGCTTTTTCAACTATATCTAAATTAACTGCCATATCTAATATATTTCCTTCTTTTGAAATACCTTGTCCATATACAACGTCAAATTCTGCCTCTCTAAATGGTGGTGCTACTTTGTTTTTAATCACTTTAACACGTACTCTATTTCCTTTTACTTCACCATCTTGTTTTATATTTTCTATTTTTCTGATATCCATTCTTACAGATGCATAGAACTTTAATGCCCTACCACCTGTTGTTGTTTCAGGATTTCCAAACATTACTCCAATTTTTTCTCTTAATTGATTTATAAATATTATTACTGTTTTTGTTTTGTTGATTGATCCTGCAAGTTTTCTTAATGCTTGTGACATTAATCTTGCTTGAAGTCCCATATGAGAATCTCCCATATCTCCATCAATTTCAGCTTTAGGAACAAGTGCTGCAACAGAGTCAACTACTATAACATCTAAAGCTCCACTTCTTACTAAGCTTTCTGTTATTTCTAATGCTTGCTCTCCTGTATCTGGTTGAGATACAATTAAATTATCAATATCTACTCCTAATTTTCTAGCATATACTGGATCCAAAGCATGTTCTGCATCAATAAATGCTGCTTCTCCTCCCATTTTTTGTGCTTCTGCAACTATATGTAACGCTAATGTTGTTTTACCAGAAGATTCTGGTCCAAATACTTCTATAATTCTACCTCTTGGAACTCCTCCTATTCCTAGTGCTATATCTAAGCTTAAAGCTCCTGTTGGTATGGCTTCAATTTCCATTGCTTTAAATTCTCCAAGTTTCATTACTGAACCTTTTCCAAATTGTTTTTCTATTTGACTCATTGCCATTTCTAATGCTTTCTTTTTTTCTGTATTTTCTCCCATAAATTTTCCTCCTCAAATTATTTGAACTTTTGTTTGATATTGTTATTATATACCAAATATCTGTTTTGTCAATACTTTTTTAAAAATTTTTTTATTTATACCAATTTTCAATTCCATAAAATTGATAAAACCAATTAGGTGTAATCTCTCCAACTAATTCTGAATTATATGCCACTATATGTTTATTTGAATATAAGCTAACATATGGTATATCACTTTTATAAATTTCAATTAGTCTTTTATATTTTTCTTTTAATATATTTTCATCTGTAGTATTATTTACCTCACTAATAATATTATTAACTTCATCATTATTATAATTAGCTAAATTTCCCTCTCCAAAATAAGTATTTAAATTAGGACTTGGAGATACATAATTACTACATAAAGCAATGTCGTAATTTTTATTTTGCAAACTACTATTATATTGATTATCAGCTGCTTGTACTATATTAATTCTAATTCCTTGATTTTCTAATTGTCCCTTTATATTTTGTGCTACAGAAACTTTAGATAAATCACTTGCTTTTACTAATAAATTTAATACTAACTTCTGTGTCTTATAATTTTCAGTTTTTTGCCAATATTGGTTTCTATAATTCCAACCATTATCAACTAATAATTGTTTTGCTTGGTCTAAATTATATCCACTACTTGCATCTTGTTCTTGACATAACCAACTTCCAAAATC
Source organism: uncultured Clostridia bacterium (assembly GCA_948875265.1). Lineage (GTDB taxonomy): Bacteria > Bacillota > Clostridia > TANB77 > CAG-508 > CAG-269. Next base: position 7,524 of record CAQRYF010000060.1, on the reverse strand, counting down.
TAAGGGAAAACTACTTGTATAATATCTGTTGTTAAAAATACTTGAAACAATATTTTCTTTATCAATAGAATATGCTATTGCTTTTCTTACTTCTTGCTTAGATAAAAAATAATTTCCGCATATTGAACACTAAAAAGTTATGTTCTCTTCCTTTAATCTCCTTTGAACTATATCCTATAGATCCAATATAATCTTGTAAATTATCATTTGAAGTACTTATTAAATCTAAATTTCCTATTTTAAAACTATTATATAATTCTCCAATAGATGAATATAGATTTACTGTTATTTTTTCTATTGATAAATTAACATCTTTATTCCACCAATTAGTATTTTTAATCAATGTTATATAAGATGGTTGAACTTCAGAAATTTTATATCTTCCTGTTCCTACTGGTGCCTGATTTTTCTCTGTATTTACAAAATCTTGAGCTTCATAATATTCTTTTGATAATATTGGAAATGTTAAATTATATTCAAAAAATGGTACTTCCCTATCCAAATTAATTTTTACTGTATAATCATCAACAATATCTATTCCTATAACATATTGAACATTATATGAATAAATTGATTGAGTATCTTTTAGCCTATCAATTGTAAATTTTACATCTTCTGCTGTAAATCTCTGTCCCCCTGTCCATTTAACATTCTCTCTTAATTTTATCAAGTATGAATTATCACTTTGTTTAGCCCATTCTTTTGCTAAACATGCTTCTGCTTTATAGTCTGATGTTAAAGTAACTAATGGATCATATATTAATTTAGAAATGTCTTGTATATTTTTATTATTGCTAAGTATTGGATTAATAGTATCAAATTGAGCTATTCCTAATTTTAGTTCTCTAATCTTTTCGTTTTCGCTATTATTTGATTGAATTTGTTCTTGCTCTTTTTCTTTTTCATCTTTTCTTATTTTATAAATAGAAAAAATTAAAATAATGATAATAAAAACTATAAAAATATATTTAAACCAATTAGATTTCATGTTTCACCTCTATCATTTGTTATAATACATTAAATATAGTAAAAATTCAAGCTATTTTACTTAATTTGATTAATAAAATATTATTGTTGAACAGTAAATATTCTAAAAAAATGTTAAAAGCAAAATATCTACACATGACAAAACAGACTGTATAAATACAGCCTGCTATTATTTTTATTTTATTTCCTTGATTCTACTATAAGTTTTATACCAGTTCTGTCTTCTCCTTCCACTTCAACTTCTGCAAATGCTGGTATACATACTAGGTCTACACCTGCTGGTGCTACAAATCCTCTTGCTATCGCAACAGCTTTTACTGCTTGATTTAATGCTCCTGCTCCAATTGCTTGCATTTCTGCTTTACTTGATTCTTTTACTAATCCAGCAATTGCTCCTGCTACTGAATTAGGGTTTGATTTTGATGAAATTTTCAGAATTTCCATTTTCTTTTGCCTCCTATAATTTTTATTTTTGTTGCAACTTTTACAATGATTATTTTACATTATTTGGAAATGGTTGTAAATATATTTTAATAAAATTTTAGGAGTTTTCATCGCAAAATATTATAAATTTCGACAAATTATTCTTGCATATTTTTTCATATAACTTTTTTCTATTTATTTACTCTTTTTATGCTTTTAACTTTATTTGTGTTGTTATCTATATCAAATATTACACCATTAAAAATACATTCTCCAGTAGCAATTTTGTATCTTTCTGGTAATGTAGTTTCAAACCTTTTAATAGAAGCACTAATTTGCATTCCTATAACAGAATTTTCTGGTCCTGTCATACCTATATCTGTTATATATCCTGTTCCATTTGGTAATATCTTTTCATCTGCTGTCTGTACATGAGTATGAGTTCCATATATCACTGTAACTTTTCCATCTAAAAAATGTCCCATAGCAATTTTTTCTGCTGTAGCTTCTGCATGAAAATCTATAATTATTATATCAACTTTATTTTGTAAGTTTTCTACTAATTCTTTGGCTAATACAAATGGATTATCTGATAATACATTTATATCCACTCTACCAATTAAATTAATTACTGCTATTTTTTTATCTTTACAATTATATATATTATATCCTTTTCCTACAACACCTTTAGGATAATTTGCTGGTCTTATTAATTTTGGATGATCTATAAATTTAAAGATATCTTTTTTTCCCCAAGTATGATTTCCCATTGTTATAACATCAACTTTTTCCTCCAATATATCTTTAAAGTTCTTTTCTGTTATTCCCATACCCTCTGCTGAATTTTCTCCATTAACAATTACAAAATCTATATTTTCTTTGCTTATTATATATGGCAATTCCTTCTTTAATTTCTTTATTCCTGCGGAACCTATTAAGTCTCCAATTGCTAAAATTTTCATAATATTAATCCCTTCTTTTTTTATTTCTTAACTATATTACTATATTTCTTCAATTAAATCAAGTATACATAATTTGCCTTTTATTGTAATATATGATATACTTAATTTAGCTATGTTGTATAAAGTGCCTTACTTGACTTAATGACTTGTGACAGCATAGACTAAATATTTTAGGAGGTACGACTATGGTATTATCATTAGAGGATTTGAAAAAGGATTTTTCAATAAATCCACGGATTGAAAATTTAGAAAAATTTCCAGTCAACATATTTTTTGATGGTAAAGATGTTAATGATATTTCTTTTTTAGAAAATTATTTTTCAGATAATAAAATTAATATCTTTTTAAGAGATTTTGTTTTATTTAAAAATGATTTAAAAGGCTTGAAATATCAGTTCCAGGAGCATCCTATAGAAATTAGGATGACTAGAAGTGCTTATAAATTTTTTGCATTTGATGGTGCAAATCTCTTTAAGCAAAGTACTATTTATTTTTACTAAATAGTAAATAAAAAGAAATCCAACTTAATGTTGGATTTCTTTTTATTTAGCATAATCAACTACTCTAGTTTCTCTTATAATATTTACTTTTATTTGTCCTGGATAATCCATTTCATTTTCAACTTTTTTAGCTACATCTCTTGCTAAAATAGTCATTTTGTCATCTGATATTTTTTCTGGTTTTACAACTATTCTAACTTCACGGCCTGCTTGTATAGCAAATGATTTTTCAACTCCATCAAAAGAGTCTGCAATCTCTTCAAGATTTTGTAATCTCTTAATATATGCTTCTAATGTTTCTCTTCTTGCTCCTGGCCTTGATGCTGATATAGCATCAGCTGCTTGTACTAATACAGCTTCTAATGTTTGTGGCTCTACATCACCATGATGAGCTTCTACTGCATTTATTACAAGTGCATTTTCCTTATATTTTTTAAGTACTTCTACACCTATTTCAACATGAGTACCCTCCATATCATGATCTAAAGCTTTACCTATATCATGTAAAAGCCCTGCTCTTCTTGCAAGTTTTGGATCTAGTCCTAGCTCTTCTGCCATAATCCTTGCTAAGTTAGAAACTTCAATTGAGTGGTTTAATACATTTTGTCCATAACTTGTCCTGTATTTTAGTTTTCCTATTAATTTCACTATGTCTGGATGTAATCCAATTACTCCTGTTTCTAGAACAGCTCTTTCTCCTTCTTCTTTAATTGTAGTATCTACTTCTTCTTTAGCTTTTTCAACCATTTCTTCAATTTTGGCTGGATGAATTCTACCATCATCAATTAATTTTTCTAATGCTATTTTAGCAACTTCTCTTCTTAATGGATCAAAACCTGATAAAACTACTGCTTCAGGTGTATCATCTATTATTAAGTCAATTCCAGTTAATGTTTCTAACGCTTTTATATTTCTACCTTCTCTACCTATAATTCTTCCTTTCATTTCATCATTTGGAAGAGATACTATTGATACTGTAGTTTCCTGAGAATGATCTGCTGCACATTTTTGTACTGCATAGCACAAAATTTCTTTTGCATTTTTAGTAGCACTTTCTTTTGCTTTTTGTTCATGCTCTCTAACTAATGCTGCTTTTTCTGCTGTCAACTCCTTATCCATTTCTGATAATAATTTTTCCTTTGCTTCTTCTTTAGTTAAAGATGCTATTTTTTGAAGTTCAACCATTTCTTGCTCATGTAGTTCTTCAATTTCTTCTTTTCTTTTTTCAATATCTCGCAATTCTCTTTCTACTTCTTGTTCCTTTTTTTCAAAATTAGCTGATCTTCTTTCCAAATTTTCTTCTTTTTGAATAAGTCTTGATTCTTGTCTTTGTACTTCGCCTCTTCTTTCTTTAATCTCTTGATCTAATTCTTTCCTATTGTTCATTATTTCTTCTTTAGCCTTAAAAATTTCTTCTTTTCTAAGATTTTCCGCCTCTATTTTTGCTAAATCTAATAGTCTTTTAGCTTCATTTTCTGCTCCATGAATTTTAGATTCTGCAATTTTTTTACGATATGCCATACCTGCTGGCACTCCTATTGCAAATGAGATTAAGACAGCGGCGATAATGATTACAATATTCATAATCATACACCTCTTTCTTATTTAATTTTCAATGTTCGAATAAAATATATATATGTTTTTGTTATTTAAAATATATTTTTTCCTACCTATTATATTTTAACTTTATTATTGTGAACTGTCAAGTGGTTTCATAAATAAAAAGACTAGATAATAATTATCTAATCTTTTAGGCTACATTTGTTTTTAGTATCTTCTTAATAATTCTTCTACTTTTATTTTCTCATTTTCTGTAATAACTTGTATGATTTTACATAAAATTCAAACTTACCTTTAAGCAGAAAAAAAGATATTACTAAATTTAGTAATATCTTTTGACAAAATTAAATTTTAATTAAGATTAAACCAGTTTACAAAAGCTGCAATATATTTACCATTTGACAATCTTTCTGTTGGTGAACATCTAAATATTTCTTTATATAATTCTACATCAGATTGATTAATTGATTTTCCTATAACAGTACGTATGCCTCTTTCTACTCCAGAAGCAGTGACTTTATGTACTTTTGCTATATCTATATACAATCTTTTTGTTATTGATTTCAACAAGGATTCATCCTTTATTACCATACTAATAGCTGTAACTAAGTAAGAATATCCTCTTAAATTAATTGGTATTCCTAATCTAAGAATATAATCTGAAATTATTTTTCTAGTTTCTATATCCTTAATTTCTATTCCTTCCCTATTCTCTAGTAACCGATTTACTAATTGGAGACCATTCTCAAGCCCTCTTTTTACTTCTTCTAGTTCCATTTTTTCTCCTTTTGTCATTTTTCTACCTCTTATTTAATTTATTTTCAGAATTTCCTGAATATCCATATTTTAACACATTTTACATTTTGTGTCAATTTTTTCCAAAATTTGTATTGACGTAATTATATATTAACACCGTACTATTTACTTAATTTAACTTGTATTTTATTTCCATCCGAAGTCATCTCAATTGTTCCTACTTCATCTGTTCTATAAATTTCCGAATCTAATTTCTTTAATCTTTGTAAAATCTTCTCCTTTGGTAATCCATAACTATTATTTTTTCCTGCCATTATAATAGAATACTTTGGTTTTACTTGTTCTAAAAACTTTTGTGAACTACTTGTATTTGACCCGATGATGTCCAACTTTTAAAACATCTGACTTTGGCCATTCTCTTGTTTTTTCATTTTTGATTTCACTGTCTCCCATAAATAGAAAACTATTATTTCCAAATGTAATCCTAATTGTAATAGATGATAAATTTAGATTTTTTTCATCTAAAATGCTATCTGTCATTATCTCAAAATTTGCTTCCCCTAAATCAAACATTTCTCCTTTATTAGGTGCAGTTACTTTTAATTCTTTATTTGATATTGCATCCAATACATCTTCAAATGTCTTCGTATTTGTTTGAATCTTTGGCATTAATATGTTTTCAATTTGAATATCGCTATTTATCACATCATCTAAACCTCCTATATGGTCTTCATGAGGATGTGTTCCTACAACATAATCTAATTTGCTAATGCCTTTTTCTTTTATAAAACTCACAACATCTGGACCATCTTCATTATTTCCAGCATCTATTAGCATTGATTGATTTTTTTGAGTAATCAAAATACTATCTGCTTGTCCTACATCTATAAAATACACCTTCAAATTGTTTTTAGAAACAATATCAACGTTTGTTTGTGTCTCTTTTTGGCTTTCATTTATATTTGTATTATTGTTATTTTGAGTATTTATTCCTATAGTTTCATTATTTTGATTTGTTATATTTAAATTGTATCCTAATAATGATAATACAATTATTATTATCATTCCTATTATACTACTTATTATTTTTTCTTTAATTCTTCTACTTGTTTTTTTACTTCTACTCATTTGTATATTCTCCCATTACTTTTATCTATTTCTTATTGCAAATTCTAATTCCATAAATCATCCATTTTATTTTTTATTCTATCTGATACTTCTTGTGTTTTTTCTTTATTCACCATATATTTTCCATTTATACGTTTTAAAATCTCTCCTTCTCTTGCTATATCTGGAACTTCATCTTTATTAACATTTATCATGTTACCTGTTTTTCTATCTTCTAAAACAACAATATCACCTTCAAATCTATCTACTGTAAATTCTTCTATAGCATCTAGTTTCTCAGCTAATTCAATTTCTTCTTGACTAAAGGGACACGCCCCTTGATCATTTTTTATTTCTATTTTTTTGATATCTTCTTTTGATATTGTTTTTTGAATAGCTTCTCCTAAATTTTCTAAAAAATCCATATTTCCTCCCTTGATTAAGGGGACACGCCCCTCAGTCATTTTTATTAAATCATATTAAACAAGAAAAATCAATCTTTGTTTAAATAATTCCATACTGTAGTTTTACTGATATTCAATATTTTTGATATTTCACTATTCGATACATTGCATCTATTTTTTATATACTTCACTAGCTGTTTTAGAACTTTTTTATCTTCCTTTAGTTTGCTTAAGTTCATTTCTTTTTTATTAAAAAAGCTGTATATAGCTTCTTTTATAGTTTCTTCATCTTCTTTTATATCTATAAATCTTTTATAAGTATTTTCCTTTAAGTTGTCTAGACATTCAACTCTATATTTATTTTTTGCTTTAACTTCCATATAACTTGAATATTTATAATCTTCACAATGTTTTACAATTCCCGCATTTATAGGATTATTATGTATATATGAAATACAATTTAATAAATATTTCTCATTATATATCTCTTCTAATCGATATCTATTTCTAAATACAACACCAATTCTCTTTTCTTTTTCATTATAATATCTTGCAAATTCAAAATTTATTTTCCACATAAATTCACTTAGTTTTTTTGTATCTAGTGTATATATTAATAAATGTGCATGATTATCCATTATACAAAATGCAATAATTTCAATATCATATTTTTTTGCATTCTTTATTAATTTTATATATCTTTCTTTATATTTATTTTCTTCAAAAATATATTCTTTATTTACTCCTTGAACCATTACATGAAAAAAATTACCTCTTAAATTTTTTCTTGACTTCCTTGGCAAAAGAACTATCACTTCCTCTCTA
>CAQRYF010000059.1 GCA_948875265.1 uncultured Clostridia bacterium | reverse complement strand
CACACGTTGTCATTTTAACCCGGAACCTTTGGCAACCTTTTTGGCAACGTTTAGTTTTATTTTAATTCAACTACTGTAACTCCCATTTCGCCCTCACCATAAGTTCCCATTCTATAAGACTTAACATGAAGATTTTTCTTTAAGAATTGATGAATACCATTCTTCAATTTACCTGTACCTTTACCATGAACAATTCTAACTGTTTGAAGTTTTGCTAAAATGCTATCATCTAAGAATTTATCAACAACAAAAATAGCTTCTTCTACATTTAAACCAATAACATTAATTTCAGATTTTGCAGTTCTAGATTTTGAAATACTAGTATAGCTTGAAGTAGAATTGTTTAAGTTAGTTGATTTGTTTGAGTTATTTGGTTTTGTTACATTTCTAGCTTTTTCTAAATATTTAATATTTATATTCATTTTCATAGAACCAATTTGTACTTGTACTTCATTTGATTTAGAAATATGCGAAATTACAAGACCATTTTGATTAAGAGTAGTAACAAAAACATCAGTATTTGGTTTGATTTCATTAGGATTTATAGAATCCACATTTTGTTTAATATCATTTGTAATTGATAGATTTTTTATATTTTTATTTAATTTGTTTCTTAAATTATCTAATTCTTTAGTAGTAGATAATTTATTCATTTGTTTTATAATATCATTTGCTTCTTCTTTAGCTTCAAGTAATATATTTCTTGCTTGTGTTTTTGCATTATTAATTAAATCTTGTTCTTGTTTTCTTAATTCACTATTATCATGTTCTAAAGATTCTTTTAATTTAGAGATTTCTTCTAATTGCTTTTGGATTTCAAGTTTTTCTTTTTCTATTAAAGATTTGTCATCATAAATATTTTTTAATAATTCTTCAATATCAATCTCTTGAGTAGTTAATAAAGATTTTGCTTTATTAATAATATTATCATTTAGTCCTAGTTTTTTACTAATTTCAAATGCATTACTTTTACCAGGAATTCCAACTAGCAATTTATATGTTGGGCTTAGAGTTGCAATATCAAATTCAACAGAGGCATTTTCAAATCCTTCAGTTACTAATGCATATTGTTTTAGTTCTTGATAGTGAGTAGTTGCAACAGTTAGACATCCTAAGTTTTTTAAATGGTCTAAAATACTAATTGCTAAGTTAGCACCTTCTAAAGGGTCTGTACCAGAGCCTAATTCGTCTACTAAAATTAGTGAGTTTTTGTTAGCATTATTTATAATGTTTACAATATTTTTCATATGTGATGAAAATGTACTTAATGAATCACTAATACTCTGATCATCTCCAATATCAGCAAAGATATTATCAAAAACATATATACTTGAATGTTCATCAGCTGGAATATTTAATCCACTACATGCCATGCATGTTAGTAAACCAACTGTTTTTAGAGTAACGGTTTTACCACCTGTATTTGGTCCAGTAATTAATAATACAGAAAATTTATTACCTAAATTCAATGAAATAGGAACAACTTTATAATTATCAATTAAAGGATGTCTAGCATTTATTAGGTTGATTTCCTTTTTGTTGTTTATAATAGGTGTAATACCTTTTATAGATTTAGAGTATTTTGCTTTAGCAAAAATAAAATCTAATTTTCCAATTAAAGTAACATCTAATTTTAGTTCTTCTGTATATGGGTAGAATAAAGAACTTAATTCTTGTAATATTTTTTCTATTTCAGCTTCTTCTTCAATATGCAGACTATTTAGTTCATTATTCATTTCGAATATAGAAATTGGTTCTATAAAAACTGTAGAACCTGCATTTGAGATATCATGTATAAATCCTTTTATTTGAGAACGATATTCTTCTTTTATAGGAATAACAAATCTATCATTTCTAATAGTTACAATACTTTCTTGAATATATTTGGAATATTTAGAAGAATGTATCATATCATTTAATTTTGAACGTATATCTTGTTCTAATTTTCTTTCTTGTTTTCTAATAGAATGTAAGTTTTTTGAAGCTTTATCATCAATTGTATTTTCATCTATAATAGAAGAAAATATTTTATCAGTTATACTCTTATTAGAATAAAGAGAATGGAACAATGATGATAAAATTGTATAATCAGATATATCAAGAAAATCTTTATTAAAATAATCTTTTAAATCTTGGCTAAGTTTAAATATATTTCCTAAATCTAAAAGTGGTTTACAAGATAAAGTAGAAGAACTTTCAAGTTGTTTTATATATATACTAATATCTGCAATATCTATAAAAGAAGGTGTGGAATTTCTATATATTAAATTAACAGCTTCTTCAGTTTCTTTTAATGTATTTATTACTTTATTTTTGTTATTACTTGGTAATAAATTTAAACACAATTGTTTTCCTATATATGTATTACAAAAGGTACTTAAATTTTGTAATACATTATTAAATTCTAATTTATATAAACTATTTACATCCATAAATAAAACTCCTAAATAATTGATATAACTATTATACAGGCAATTAGTATAATAGTCAAATTAAAATGTTAGATAAAATATATTGACTTTAAAAAATTTTATGTATAAAATGTCTATAAAATAAAACGAAAGAGGGATGAAATATGAAAGAACAAAAAAGACATGTAGGCCTTGGGGATGTACACACACATACACGGGTATTTTAATGAAAGTGGTATAACATTAATTGCATTAGTTATAACAATCATAGTTTTATTAATACTTGCAGGAGTGAGTATTGCAATGTTGACAGGAGATAATGGGATATTAAATCAGGCAACTGATGCAGAGAAGAAAACTACACTAGCTGAATATGAAGAACATAGAAGATTATTAGAACAAGAGGCATATGTGGGAGAGTATGATGATAAAAAATTAGAATTAACAGAAGCAGAAGCGACAGCCCAAGGATGGGCTTATGACCAAGCTGGAAGCATAACTAAATATGATGGGACAGATTCAATTATATATGTACCAACTAAAATAGGTAATACAGAGATAAAAGGGGTTAATATTGGTTCTTTTAACAAAAATAATACAGTAAAAAAAATAATTTTCCATGGAAATATAACAAGTATAAATATTATTGGGTGGGAAAATCTTGAAGAAGTAATTTTAGAAGAGGGAATATCTAAACTTGGAGGATATTGTTTTAATTCCTGTTATAATCTTGAATATATAGTGTTACCATCAACGTTAAAAGAAATTAATTTTTTTGGTCTGGCTACAACAGGAATAAGAAATATAGTAATACCTAAGTCTACTACAACATTGGGAGAGAGTATTTTGGGATGGTGTAAAAATCCAATAACTGTACACTGTGAAGCGGAATCTAAGCCAGAAGGTTGGAATGATAATTGGGCTAAAAATGCACCGGAAGGAACAACGATTGACTGGGGATATAAAAGATAGATATAAATAACTAAAGTAGAGGTAAGACTCTACTTTTTTGATATGTGAATATCAAAATTATTTTTTAAAATAAAAATAAATATAAATGTTAAAAGAATTGCAAAAAAATATAAGTTGTGATATATATATGTTGTAATATAAAATAGGACTAATATAATCAAATAAAATAGAAATATTAAATAGAAAAAGAGGTGAGAAAATGATAAAGGCTTATGCAAAGTCTGATATAGGTAGAGTAAGAGAAAAAAATCAAGATTCATATTATATATCTGATTCATTAGACCAAGTTCAATTATATATGTTAGCTGATGGCATGGGAGGATATAATGGAGGAGAAATAGCAAGTAAGCTTGCGATTCAATCAGCGAAGAATTATATAGAAAATAATTTTAAAGAGATAGAAAAAGATAAGGAAAGTATAATTCAATTAGTAGGTAGTAGCGTAGAATATGCTAATATGGTAGTATATGAGAAATCAAAAGAAAGTAAAGAACTTGAAGGAATGGGTACTACTTTAGAAGTATGTTTAATATATAATAATAGAGTATTTATTGGACATGTAGGAGATAGTAGAGTTTATAGAATAAGAAAAGAATTTATGAGAAAATTGACACAAGATCATAGTTATGTTCAAAAATTGGTGAAGGATGGAACTATTACACAAGAAGAAGCAGTTCATCATCCTCAAAAAAATATGTTAATGAAAGCATTAGGATGTAATGCTTTTGTAGAACCAGATGTAATGGTTAAAGGATTTTTAAAAGATGATATTTTAATAATGAATTCAGATGGTTTGTCAAATTTAGTACCACAAGAAGAGATTTTTAGATGGGCCAAAAAGGATATTGAACAAGCTCCAAAAGAATTAGTAGAAATTGCAAATAATAATGGAGGTTATGATAATATAACAGTTATTGTTATAAAAAATATATAACGATACAACTATTCACATATAAACTTTTTTAAGGAGAGATAAATATGATTTTAGAAGGTAAACTATTAGGTAATAGATATGAGATTATTGAAAAGATAGGTAATGGAGGAATGGCTACAGTATATAAAGCAACAGATAAAATCTTAAAAAGAAATGTAGCTGTTAAAATATTAAGAGATGAATTTACTACAGATGAAGAATTTATAAAAAGATTTGAAGGTGAAGCACAATCTGCAGCAAGATTAACTCATCCAAATATTGTATCAATTTATGATGTAGGAGTAGAGGAAAATCTATATTATATTGTAATGGAATTAATTCAAGGAAAAACTTTAAAGGAAATAATAATAGAAGAAAGAGGACCATTACCATGGAAATGGTCAGTAAATGTAGCAATACAAATTGCTTCAGCCTTAGAGGTGGCACATAGAAATAACATTATACATAGAGATATAAAGCCACATAATATTATAATAACAGAAGACGGAATTGCTAAAGTAACAGACTTTGGAATAGCAAAAGCAGTATCTAATTCAACAATAACAGCTTTTGGAACAACAATAGGTTCAGTACATTATTTTTCACCAGAGCATGCAAGAGGTGGCTTTACAGATGCAAAATCAGATTTGTATTCTTTAGGTGTTGTTATGTATGAGATGATGACAGGAAAAGTTCCTTTTGATGCAGATACACCTGTGTCAGTAGCTTTAAAGCATATGCAAGAAGAACCAGAAGAACCAATAGAAATTAATCCAAATGTTCCAACAGCGGTTAATAAAATAATTATGAAAGCCTTACAAAAAGATACAACATTAAGATATCAATCATCAACAGAAATGTTATTAGATTTAAGAAAAGCTTTAAAAAATCCAAACGGAGATTTTGTAGATGATAAAGAATATGATCCAACAGCTAGAACACAAAAGATAAACATAGATATGTATGGAAACATAGAAGAAGGACCTAGAAATAAAAATAAAAAAGAAAAAAAAGAAGGAAAGCTAAAGTCATTTATAAAAAATCATAAAAAGTTAAGTGTTTTTATAGGCCTAATATTATTATTTGTATTAAGTTTGGGAGGAACAATGCTTGCACTTAATATAACTAATCCACCAGAAGTAGAACTTCCGAATGTTGTAGGGCTAGCTAAAGAAGAGGCACAAAAAGAGGTTGAAAATGCAAAGTTAAAGTTTGAGGTAGAAAAAGAAGAGTATAATAAAGATGTACCAGAAGGATTTGTTATATCACAAGACCCATTCTATATGGAAAAATATAATAAGGTAAAACAAGGTAGTACAGTAAAAGTAGTAATAAGTAAGGGACAAGAAAAAACCAAGGTACCTAATGTAAAGGGAAAAGAGAAAGAAGAAGCTATAAAGTTGCTTGAAGAGGCTAAGTTAAAAGTAGAGGTTATAGAAGAAACTAGTAAAACTGTTAAAGAAGGATATGTAATTAGCCAAGAAATAGACCCAGATACAGAAGCGTTTGCAGGAGACACCGTGAAAATTCATGTAAGTACAGGAACAGAGAAATCAACAGTACCAGATGTTATAGGAAAAACTCAATCAGATGCTAAAAAATCATTAGAATCATTAGGATTTGTTGTAACTATTGCAACAACAGAAGATAGTTCTAAAGATACTGGCATAGTATTAAAACAAAGTATAGATTCTGGAAAGTCAGTTGATAAAGGTTCATCTATAACTATAACAATAAATAGTTATGAAGCTTCTAAAACAATGAATGTAAGTATAAATGTAAAATCAATAACAGGAGGTTATACTGAAGAAAATGGAAATTCAACTTCAGGTGCAACATCTTCGACTGCTAAGACAGTAAGTATTACATTAAAATCAGGAGGCACAACCTTATATTCAGATTCTGGAGTAGATAAAAACACTACAAGTAAATCAGCATCAATAAGTGGAAAAGGTTCAATGGATTTAACTCTTACAATAACAGATTCAAATGGTGGAAGTTGGACTAGAACAAAAACTGTAAACTTTAATAATGATACATCTGTAAGTTTTTAATTATATAAAACAATGAGGTAAAAAAATGAAATTCGGATTAACACAAGTAACTTATAATTTAATAAAGGAAGTAATAGAAAATAATCCAGAATATGTATTTAAAATATTTGGTTCAAGAGCTAGAGGAGATTATAAAAATACTTCTGATATAGACTTAGCAATATTTGAAAATGTAAAAAAAGAGGATGAATATAAAATAAGAGAAGAAATAGATAAATTAGATATTATTTATAAACTAGATTTGATTTTTGTAAATGAAAAGACAAAAAAAGAACTATTAGAATCAATATTATCGGAAGGAGTTGATTTCTAATGAAAAGATTTGAAGAAAGAAAACAAGACTTGGTAAATGCAACTAGTAGATTAGAGGAAGCATTAAAAGAAGAACCTACTGATTTGGCTATAGATGGAGTATTACATAGATTTGAATTTACTTTTGAACTTGCTTGGAAGACTATGAAGGATTATTTAGAATATCAGGGAGTATCAGGGAAAATAGGAAGCCCAAGAGAAATTATAAAAGAATCTTTTTCAATAGGGTTAATAGAAAATGGTGAAATGTGGATAAAAATGATGCTTTCAAGAAATACATTATCACATTTATATGATGAAGAAACTTCAAGAGAAATTTATGATGACATAAAAGACAAGTATATTGTTGAGATTAAGAAGTTAATTCAAAAATTAAGTGAATTTTAGTCAAAATAAGTAAAAGAGAATTGTTAAAGTAAACAATAATAAATAAAAAATATCCAGTTTGAGAATAATCTTAAGCTGGATATTTTGCTTAAAAACAAGAATTTGAATAGACAACTATAAAAAAATAATATATAATAAGCAAAAAGGAAAGATAAGGTTATTGAAAGTAGAAAATTATTACAGAAATAAGTTTAATTAAAACTTTAGAAGAAATAAGATTACATGGAAGTAACAAAATGATAGAAAAACAATAAAAGTAACATATAGTGTTTTAAAATGTCCCAAACAGAAACGTCCCCAATGGGACACAATAGGACAAAAGGAGTGAAAATGCGAGGTTTAATATTAGAGAATATTGCTAATTTGTACAGAGTACAAGTTAAAGGTAGTAATAAGATAAATGTATATGAAGCTATAGCGAGAGGAAAGTTTAGAAAAGATGAAATATCACCTGTTGTTGGAGATTTTGTGGAATTAGAAATAGTGGATGAAGAAAAAAGACAAGCTGTAATTGAAAGGATAGAAAATAGAAATGTTTTTGTTAAAAGACCTAAACTTGCAAATATTACTCAAATTATTTTTGTTGTTTCAAGTAAGGAACCAAAACCAGATTTACTTATGCTTGATAAACAATTAGCTTTTGCGGAATATTTGGGTATTAAGGCTGTGATTGTTTTAAATAAAACAGATTTAGATAAAAAAGGTGCTTTTAAGGAAATAAAGAATGTATATGAAAACATAGGATATACGGTTATTGAAACAGAGGCAAGAAATCAAAAGGGAATTAATATATTAAGAAAAGTCTTAAAGAATAATGTAAATGCTTTTTCAGGGAATTCAGGAGTAGGAAAGTCAACTTTAATAAATGGAATCTTTAATAAAACTATAACAGAAGAAGGAGAAATAAGTAAAAAGAATAAAAGAGGAAAAAATACAACAACTGCTATTAAATTATATGGAATAGATGAGGATACATATATTGCAGATACACCAGGCTTTTCTACTTTTGATATATCTGAAATTGAAAGCAAGGATTTAGATAGATATTTCAAGGAGTTTAAAGAGAATATAAAGAATTGTGAGTTTGTTGGATGTACTCATATAAAAGAAGAAAATTGTGGAATTAAAGAAGCTATAGAAAATGGAAATATAGATAAAACAAGATATGAGAGATTTTGCAAAATATATGAAGAATTAAAATATAAGGAGGAAAGAAAATGGTAGAAGTTTCAACATCAATACTATCAGTAAGAAATGGAGAAGAATCAGCTACATTTTTTGAATTAGAATCAGCTAAAACTGATTATTTTCATATAGATGTAATGGATGGAAAGTTTGTAGAAAAAGACACATATAAAAAGATGTTAGAGTATACGTCGTATATTAAAAGAATATCCAATTTACCATTAGATGTTCACTTAATGGTAAAAGATATAAAAAGTGCAATAGACGATTTTTTAGCAGTAGAACCTAATATAATAACATTTCATTTAGAAGCATGTAAAAACAAAGAAGAAGTATTTGAGATTATTGATTATATTAAACATAATAATTGTAAAGTGGGTATATCAATAAAACCAGATACGAATATAGAAGATGTATATGAATTTTTACCATATATTCATATGTGTTTAGTCATGACAGTAGAGCCAGGAAAAGGTGGTCAAACATTGTTAACAGATATGTTAGATAAAATATCAGCTCTAAAGAAGTATGTAAATAAAAATGATATAGAAATTGACATAGAGGCTGATGGGGGAATAAATTTAAAAACTGCTCCACAAGTAAAAAAAGCAGGTGCTAATATATTAGTAGCTGGAACAGCAATACTAATGGCAAATAACTTTAAAACAATTATTGATGAATTAAAAAATGACTAAGGGGACGCGCCCCTTGATCATTTTTTCGATTTTTTCGAATTATTCTTCTTCAACTTTTTCTTTTTTAAATTTAACTGGTATAGAGTAAATTAGCATTCCTAGACCAATAATTACAGATATAAATTTTACTAATCCTCCAATATAAGGTATTAATTCTATAAGCCATAAAACAACAGATGAAGCAATTAGCATACCAAAAATTCCAATTGTTTTTTCTACTTTTAATTTATTACAAACTAGATTATTTATTGCAATTATGAATATTGAGTTACTAATACCTAGTAGAATAAATAATAGGCCTAAAGTTAAGAAACCAATAGAAGATGTGATTCCTAATATAAATAAAATTATTGATGCTATTATAGCAACAATTGGTGTTAGTAATCCAATGCCAATAACTGGTAATATTTTCTTAGTTATTAAAATATTTGTATTATTTAAAAATTTAGGTGTAATCCATAAACATAATAGCCAGATTATTAAAGCTGTTGCAATAAAAGTTCCAATTTCTATTAAATAATCTTGAATATTATCTTGAGTATTTACAATTTCCTTAGTAAAGTTAGTTTCACCAGAAACTGCTCCTTCAGGTATTGTTATCTCATCTTTTGAAGAATAATTAAGATTACCACTAATTACTCCAGTAGATGAATTATCATCTTGTTCATTGTTAAATAATATATTTGCACAACTTGCAAAAACATTTCTTCCTACAGTTCCTGTAATATTTAATGTATCACACAAAACTTTTAAATCTCTGTAGATGTATCCATCTGCAATTGAGACATCTTTAGATAATGCATATACATCATATACAACACCTTTAATTTCTACATATTGACATGTAGTAAATAAATTACTAAAAATATAACCTTGATCTTCAATTATGACTTTGTTTGCAAAAATAAAAGCATCTCCACCTATTTGAGAATTGATTGTAACTGTATCAGCTGCTACAAATAGATTTCCATCAACAATATAATCAATTGTAACATTATCTCCAGATAAATAAACATCACTTTTTTTGAAATTATCTTCTGATGTAGTAGGATCATCAGAAATAGGATTAATATCCATATTATCAGAATTTTCTACACTAATATTAGTATCATCATCTGCTCTGACAATTGGAATGGTCATTGACAAAATAATTACTAATAATAATGTAATTATTTTAAATTTGTTTTTTAACATAAAAATTCCCTCCTAAAATATTTATATATTTATAT
>CAQRYF010000058.1 GCA_948875265.1 uncultured Clostridia bacterium | reverse complement strand
AAATATCATCACTTATAGTAATACACAAAATTCTTGAAGCATCTACATAAGAATATAATTTTAAAACAATCATACCTACGAATATATTCATAAACGTAATAAAAGAAATTATTATTACTTTTTTATTAATATTAATAATTCTCTTTATATTCTCAAATCTAAATTCCTCTGAAACCTTTACTTTTAAATATTTCTTATATGGCCATATAAATATTATTAGTTTTATCATTCTTGCAAATATCTCTATCATTGCAATTGTTCGCATATCAAAGTTTGTTTTAAATACAACTATCCATACCAAAACAATTTCAATAACAAGAGCTATAATATTTCCTACTAGTATTCTTTTTCTATTATTTTCTGAAAGTATATAGTCTAAAAATGCATTGATTCCTATAACAGGAAAACATAGTGCTCTTATCATTGAATAATTACTAAAAATCGTAACAGCCTTTTCTCCTTGATAATATAAACTAAACAAGCTTTTTCTAAACAGTATAAAAACAAACATGATACTAATAGATATTAGTCCTATTCCTATTATGCTTAGTTTAAAAGTCTTCTTTTTCTTAGCTTCTTGTGTTAAAAACTTAAAGTAATAATTGGCAAATATTAATGCAAACCCAGAATTAAACGCCAAATACAAACTATTAAATTTAGAAAATATATTTTTGGCTAGAAGTTCATCTGTCCCCATATAACTAATTATTATATTAGTTATTACATTTGCTATGGTCATAAAAATACCACTTATTATTATAGGAAAAGAAAATCTTAGCAAATATTTCTGATATTCTTTATTTTTGTTCAACGATTATTCCTCATTTCTATATATCTATTAGTTCTTTCCGTATAACTTTTCCAACACAATTAAAAACATCGCATGTGACCATCCAAGTCCTATCACCCAGTTAGGCTTTAGAGTTTCATTGTTTACTTGTTCTCCTAAAAAGTAATGCTTTCCTGCTGTTTTTACAACAAAATCAAATGTTTCCTTAGCTTTCTTTTTCTCTCCTGTTTCCAAGTAATACAGTGTCATCCATAGGTTAGCTATTGGCCAAGGATTACCGTTCATATAATGATCTTGTTCAAATCTTTGATATCCTCCTGTATATGTTCTTAAAGATAAGTTTATTCTTTCTACTGTATTTCTAATTTTCTTTTCTTTTGGTTTAAACACATTAAATGGAGTGACAGCCCCTAATATGCTTATATCCATCCTTTTATCATCTATATTTCTAATATAAGATTTCTTTTCTTCATCATATAAATTTTGATTAATATATTTCTTTATTTCTGTTTGAATTTTTTCTATTTCTCTTTCATTTTTTTGTACTTTTTCTTCTTTTAATCTATTATTTTCAAATTCTGATACATTTTTACCTAAAACTCTATATATTTCTAAAATACAATTAAATGCTGAATATATGCTAGCCAAAGAATATAAGTGAATTCCTTCACACATCTCCCATAAATCATAACTAATATAATATTTATGACCTTGTCTATTTACTGACTCTTCAATTTCTTGTTGCACTTTATCCTTGTCTCTCTCATCTTTTCCTTCAATTCCAAGCCAATCTTTTACATATCTTTTTAAGAAATCTATAGCTTTTTCACACATTTTCAAGTTATCTTTTAGAAACTTTTCAGATTTTGTATATTTATAATGTTCATATACTCCATATACCACACTTGCTGTTTCATCAATTTGATATCCCCAACAAGGTGCTAACTTTCCATCAGTATAGAACCTTTGCTCCCACATTCCATTTTTACTTTGTGTTTTTTTACAAAATGACTTATAAAATTTTTCAGTTTCCTTTTCCATTTTCACAATATCCATAGCTTTTGTAATAAAAACTGCATCTCTTGGCCAGCAATATGCATATCTTCCACATTTAGTAAAATCTTCATCTATTTCAGGAGAAGCTATAATCCCTCCTGTTTCATAATTTGTTAATAATGGAAATAATAATATACTTCTTTTATAAATTTCATATATTCTCTCTTCATAACTATTATCTGACTCTTTAATATTTAATCCGTTATGTGATTTAACATATTTTCTCCAATATGCTTTTGTATTTATATATTCTTTACTTAAATCAATCTTTTTTATTCTTTCTATCTCATCTTCAATATCTGAAACATTTTTATTCTCATCTATTAAAATACAAATCTCTATTATTTTCTTTTCATTTGGTTTTATAATACCTAAATCATAGCAAATACTAGAATCCTTTGACATTCCTATATAGTCTTTATCTTGTATTTCTCCCCTTTTTATTGTGTCTTTACTTCCATTTATTTGATGACTTAATAATTTATATCCTTTTGCAAATGTTGAAACTGTAAAATCATGAGCATATTGCATCATTCCTCCATCAACAATCTTACAAGATACCAAATTATTTTTATCAGATAACAACTCAGAATGAATATAAAAATTAACATCTAAATCAATTTTACTCTCATTTAAAAATATGTATCTTTTAACTAATACATTTTCTTTTGTTAACATATAATCTGTTTGAACTGTTTTTAAATTAAAATATGTATTAGTTATTTCTGTATTCAAAATATTAGTATCAGTATCATAATATTGTTTATACACATTATTTATATCATCATGTAAATATATCAAATCCGAATTATTTATTTTCACCCCTGTATGGAAAAAATCTATATATTGCTTATTATCTTTACTAGGAAAATACATTCTTTGTAATTCCCCTTTACCTGTAAAAGTTGCTATCATACCCTTATTCCCAATAATTGCTTCATTAAAATACTTATTCTCCATCTTTTTTCTCCTCTTGATGATTTTAGGGACGGAGGAAAAAATCATCATTTCTTTATTTTCTATTTTTTATTATTTATTATTGTTATTTTTTACTCATTATGATGATGATTTTTTCCTCCGTCCCTAAAATCATCATCCTTCAATTACATTAATTATTTGTTTTTCTAAGTCTTTTATTTTTTCATTTATTCTAAATATGTCTTCATCTCTTAAGTTTTTATTGTCTATGTCTTGTCTTACATATGTGTCCATATCTTTTATTTCTTCTTTTAGTTTTTCTAGTCTTTCTACTATTTCTGATTTTATTGTTTTGTTGATTTTTCTTTCTATTTTATTTGTCATTGTGATTTCTTCGTTTAATTCATATGTTTCTCCAAATTCAGGTATTGTAACTCCTATTGCTGCTTCTGTTTCTATTTTTTCTTTTAACACATCTTGTGATTCTTCTTCTCCATGTACTAAGAAAATATGCTTTGGTTTACTTATAAAAGAATAAATGAAATTCATTAGTCCATTTTGATCTGCGTGACCAGAATATCCTTCTATATATTCAATTCTTGCATTTACAGCTATTTCTTCTCCAAATACCTTTACTTTTTTCTCTCCATTTACAATGTTATATCCTAAGGTTCCTGGTGCTTGATATCCAACAAAAAGTATGGTTGATTTTGGATTCCATAAATTGTGTTTTAGGTGATGTTTTATTCTTCCAACTTCACACATACCACTTGCAGATATTATTATACTTGGTCTTTCATCCTCGTTTAATGCTTTAGATTCATCTGCTGTTCTTGTGAATTGTAACCCTGGAAATTCTAGAGGATTATCTCCTTTTAACATTTCTTCTTGAACTTCTGGTTCAAATAAATTCATATTTTCTCTAAAAACTTCTGTTGCTGATATTGCAAGTGGGCTATCAACATATACTGATGCTTTCATCAAAGTCTTATATTTTCTTTTAAATTCTTCATCTTGTATTATATCTTTTAATTTATTTATTTCATATAATATTTCTTGTGTTCTTCCTACTGCAAAAGATGGTATTACTACTGTTCCTCCATTATCTAATGTTTCAGATACTATGTTTAAAAACATCTCTGCTTTTTCATCATTTCTCATATGAAGTCTACTTCCATATGTTGATTCCATAACTAGATAATCTGCATTTTCAATCATTGTTGGAGAGTCTAATAGAGGAATATCATTGTTACCTAAGTCTCCTGTAAATACTGTTTTTGTTTCTTTTCCATCTTCTTTTACCCATAATTCAATAATACTTGATCCTAACATATGACCTGCATCATTAAATCTTACATGTATATCTGGTGTTATTTCAATTATTTCATCATATTGTACTGGCTCAAATATCTCTATACATCTCAAGGCATCTTCTGCTGTATATAAAGGTGGTACTTCTTTTTCGCCTTTTCTTTTTCTTTTCTTGTTTTTCCATTGATTTTCCATTTCTTGAATATGTCCGACTATCTGGCAACATCAATGTACATAAATCACATGTAGCTTTATGTGCATATATTTTATTTTTAAATCCTTCATTATATAATTTAGGAATTCTTCCTGAGTGATCTATATGCGCATGTGTTAATAACATAAAGTCTAGTTCTGCTGGATTAAATTCAAACTTTTCCATATTTTGATTTTCTAACTCTGCTTTTCCTTGCCACATACCACAATCAACTAAAAATTTCTTTCCTGCTGCTTCTACTAAAAAATTCGATCCTGTAACAGTTCTTGTCGCTCCTAAAAATGTTATTTTCATATAATCCCTCCATTAATTAAAAATTTTTACTTTTTTTCCTATTTTAATATCTAAATCTTTTTTGTTTAGATTTCCCATATTTGTAATTTCAATTTTTTCTTCAAATATATTATCATCAAATAACTGAATAAAAAACTTATCTTTTTCTTTAGTAATTTTAATATATAATTCTTCCAAATTAATTATTCTAATATTAAAAATATTTTTTAATATTTCATAATCTAATTCTTCTTTTTTTGCCATAATATTTATAACTTTCAATTCATGTGCTTTTCTTATTAATAAATTACAAATCATTTTTATTTCTTCTTGTAATTCATCTACCTGATTTACATTTTTTTCTGGTTTAAATGGTAATATACAATAATATCTAAACTGGTAAATTAATTTTATAATGTCTTGCTTTGTTTGAGCTGATTTTATTAATATTTCATAACACTGTAAAAATACTTTTTGTAAATCAATAATTAATTTATCAATATCTTTTTGTAAATCATTCGTTTCTACTAATTTTAAATATTCTTCTTTTTCTTCTAATTCCTTTTTATATTTAACAAAATTTTGTGGAATTAATAATTCATTTATTTTCTCAATCTGCTCTATTTTTTCTTGTCTTTCTTCTGCCATCATTTTTGATAGTATTCGTATACTAAATATCTTTTCTTTTAATGGTAATATTTCGTTTCTAGTTAGATATTCCTTTTCTAATAGAGTTTTATTATTTATTGTTTCATCAATATT
Organism: uncultured Clostridia bacterium; assembly: GCA_948875265.1. Taxonomy (GTDB): domain Bacteria; phylum Bacillota; class Clostridia; order TANB77; family CAG-508; genus CAG-269. The sequence continues at coordinate 4,948 of CAQRYF010000058.1, read as the reverse complement.
TTTAATCTTCTTTGTTAATGCAACCTTTTCTTCTGTTAATATCTTTATGAATTTTTTACTATCTTGTATTTTTTCTAATTTCTGTTCTATATCTTCTTTTAATTTTATTATTTCATTTTTTATCTTTCTATCAAATTTAAAATCTAATAAAACTGATAGTTTTTCTAATATTTTTATAATTTCCTCAGCATTATGCTTATTATATCTTTCTTCTAATTTACTTTTAAATAATTCCATATAATCTATTATATATTGATTATTATTTATCCAGTTATTTAAAAATTGATATCCTACTAACATTATTAAATTTTGATATACTAAATTATGTTCTATACTTTCAATCTCTCTATCAATAGTAGTCCATGAATAACCGTTAAAATCTCGCAATGGTTCTACAGTATTAATACTATTTCCAACATTAATCAAATTTGATAATGTTTTATTAATCAGAAAATAATCATCTTTTATAATCTTTTCATTTTTGCTTATCTTAGCTATTGAATACAAAAGTTTCCTTTCAACAGGATAACATATAATTCTATTTGTACTTTTTTCTACTAAAAAAGTTCTATTACCTATAATTTTACTCTCTTCTGAATTTGGTTTTACTAATTTTATAGTATCACAATTTTTCTTAATATTCCTAATTATATTTTGAATAAATTCTTCTTTGGGCTCAATATTTACTTTTACATTTTCATAATCTTTATATGCTGTTTCAACTTTATACAAAATGTTAAGAAGAAGACTTTTTGCATCTTCATCAAAATACTTCTTCTCTAAAACTTTTTCTAACTCATCATTATAATTTTTTTTAACAATTTTATCGAAAAATTTCTCTGTTTTCTTCTGCAAAGTTCTTCTCCTTTCTTTTAGGTATCCTATTGGGTGTCCTATTGGGGACGTTTCTTAATGGGACATTTTTCTTGTGTAATTCTTCTCTTTCCATATTCTCTCATTAAAATCAACTCTTCTAATATCAAATATTTAGTAAATGTCCTATTAAGAAACGTCCCCAATAGGACATAGCTCTTATTCTTCTATTTTATCACTTGTTCCCATTTTTAACTCATTTAATCTATCCAATGTCATTAATACTTCTCTTGGTTTACTTCCTTGATATCCTGAGATTACTCCTCTTTCTTCCATTTGGTCTATTATTCTTCCTGCTCTTGCATATCCAACTTTAAATCTTCTTTGTATAAAAGATGTTGATGCTTGTCCTGTTTCTACTACAGTTTGAATTGCATCCATTAAGAATGGGTCTGTGTCATCGTCAGCTGTTTCTTGTGCCATTTCTTTATCTGTTTTATTACTATTTTCAATACTTTCTAATATATCTTCACTATATGTTGCAGTTCCATTAGATTTTACAAAATCAACTATTTTTTCCACTTCGTCATCTGATACAAATGCACCTTGAACTCTTGATGGTTTTGGTGCTCCTGCTGGGAAGAAAAGCATATCTCCTTTTCCTAGTAGTTTTTCTGCTCCAACACTATCTAATATTGTTCTTGAGTCTACTTGTGATGATACTGCAAATGCTATTCTTGATGGCACATTTGCTTTAATTAATCCTGTGATAACATCTACTGATGGTCTTTGTGTTGCAATTACTAAGTGCATTCCAGCTGCTCTTGCTTTTTGAGCTAATCTACAAATTGATTCTTCAACTTCTTTTGCTGCTACCATCATTAAGTCTGCCAACTCATCTATAATTATTACAATTTGAGGTAATTTTCCTGCCTCATTTTCTTTTTCAATTGCTTTGTTATATCCTTTTAAATCACGTACACCTTTGCTAGCAAATTTATTGTATCTATCATCCATTTCTTGCACTGCCCAAGCAAGTGCTCCTGCTGCTTTTCTAGGGTCTGTTACTACTGGGATTAATAGATGTGGTATTCCATTATATACAGAAAGCTCTACAACTTTTGGATCTACCATTACTAATTTCACTTCACTTGGTTTACTATTATATATAATACTTGTTATTATTGTATTTATACATACACTCTTTCCTGAACCTGTAGAACCTGCAATTAATACATGTGGCATTTTTGCAATATCAGCTAATTGAATATTTCCTGCAACATCTTTTCCAAGTGCTACTGATAATTTAGATTTGTTTTCTTTAAATTCTTCACTATCTAATACTTCTCTTAGATGAACAGCTTCTTTTTCTTTATTTGGAACCTCAATTCCAACTGCCTGCTTCCCTGGAATTGGTGCTTCAATTCTTATAGTTTCTGCTGCTAAATTTAATGCAATATCATCTGCAAGATTTGCAATTTTACTTACACGTACACCTTCTGCTGGCTTTAATTCGTATCTTGTAATTGCTGGTCCAACTGATACATTTTCCACCTTAGCAGATACCCCAAAACTATATAATGTTTTTTGTAGTTTTGTAGCAGTGTCTGTTAAAGCCTTTGCTCCACCTTTTAAAGCTTTTTTGCTTGGTTTACTAAGAATTTCTAATGGTGGATATTCATAATGTTCATCCTCTACTACCATAGAATGTTCTAATTGTAAAACTTCTTTTTTCTTGTCTTCCTTTTTTTCCTCTTCTTGTTTAAATAAATTGTTTTCAATTACATCTGGTTGCATTTCTTGTTTTTGTTTTTTACTATTTTTTGTTAATGGTTCTAAATCTTCTCCTGAGTGATCATATTTCTTTAATCTTGTTTTTTCATCTGCTGTATCCACAATTCTTCCACCAAAGTTGATTTTTATTTGTTCTGGCATTGTATCTTTTTGTTCTTTCTCAAGTTGATTCATTCTCTCTATCTCTCTTCTTGCCATTCTTTCTTGTCTTTCTCTTTTTCTTCTTTGTGCAGGAGTTTCTCTAATTTCACTTTCATGTTGTTTTCTTAATTGTTCTTTCCTCTCCAGTTTTTCTTCTTTCTTTTCTTCCATCTTTTCTACAATTAAATTAATTATTTCTGACATATTAATACCAAAAGTAAATACAAGTAACACTATTGCTATACCTAAGCAAAGAATTACAGCTCCAATATCTCCTAATAATTTAGCAAGTGGTACTGCTGCTACTGCTCCAATTGCACCTCCGCCTTTACTTTGGCTCCCTAAAAAATATGCATCTTTTACTACTTCTGATAAGTCTTTTGAAGATTGCAATTCTCCTGTAGATATTTGTAATACACTAAAAACTACACAAAGGCTTACTATAAATACTCCATATTGAATCATTTTTGAATTCAACTCATTGTTATCATCACATGCTATTTTTATACTAAGTGCAAATATTCCTATTGGAAGTACATATTGCATAATGCCCATCATTCCACCTAATATCTCATTTAGTTTCACTCCAACTACACCTGATTTTGTATATATTAAAACAGCTAAAAGTATACTAAGCACTATTAATACAACTATAGCTACATCATTTTTTGATGCTGTCTTTTTTCTCTTTTTATATCTTCTTTTTTTAGCCATTTTTCCCATCCTTTCTTATATCAAAGTTGTCAAAAAGGCCAGTTCCTGTCGACAACTAATCCCTCTTAATCCTTTAAAAGTCAGATTTCAAAAGTCTTTGCTTGTTTGACTTCTGACCTCTGACTTCTGTTTCTTTTTTCTATTTTAGTTCTTTTCTACTATTTTGAATAGTCTTTATTGTATCTTCTAAAGAAATTTGCATTAAACTTAATGCTTCTGACATGTTTGTTCCTAGTTTTTCTAAGGTTTCATTTAATACCTCTTCAGTATTACCTAATAAACTATCTGCATATTCTTTTGTTCCTTTTGAAATCTCTCTTGACATTTCATTTGCTGTTTCTATTATTTCTGTCTTTTGATCATATGCTTTTCTTGTTATCTCATGTTCATCTATCATTGCTATTATTCTATTTTCTGCTTCTTTTACTATTCCATCAGCTTCTTTTTGGGCTTCAACCAATATACGTTGTCTTTCTTCCTTTACCCATTTTGCTTGTTTTAATTCATCTGGAAGTTTTATTCTAATTTCTTTTATTAAATCTAACATCTCCTCTTTGTCAACAATCCCTTTTGAAGAAAATGGTAGATTTCTACTATTTTCTAATAAATCCTCTAAAGTTTCTAATAATGTAAATATTTCCATGGTTTTACCCCTTCCTTTTATTTAAGAATATAAGATATGCTCGTCCGTATTTCCTTATATCTATTATTTCCACTTCCAATTTTTCTATTTCTTTTATGATTTTTTCCTCTTGATCTGTTTCTATTATTATTGTGGAATCTTCTTTTATTAAATCTTGTTCTAGAATTATTTTTACTGCTTCATATGCAAAGTTTGTTTCATATGGTGGATCTATATATATAATATCTTGTTTTTCATTTATCTTAGTTTTTAATAAATTTTCAAAATTGCAATTATATATTTTAACTTTTTCTTCTAAATGTGTTTTTAAAACATTTTTCTTTATAATTTGTATAGCTTCTTTTGAATTGTCACAAAGTGTTGCCATTCTTGCTCCTCTACTCACTGCTTCTAGTCCTATTGCACCACTTCCTGAAAACAAATCTAAGAATAAGCTATCTTGTATTTCATTTTGTATAATGTTAAACAATGATTCTTTTACTCGATCTAATGTTGGTCTGGTATTTTTACCTTCCAATGTATATAATTTTGTCCCTCTTGCTTTACCGCTTATTATTCTCATAATCCACCTTTCTAAGATAATATTATTCTATTCTTTTTTTAACCAATGGTCAATAGTGTTAATACAAATGTAACAAACATTTAACAGTTCTGTAATATATTGCACTTTTTGTAATATTTTTCATGGTATTTATTTAAATTTAGACATTAAAATTTTTATTTTAAATGATGTATCAAAACAACAATTCCATTCTCTATGTCCCAAACCATTAAAAGACTATCCAAATATGAAGTGCACCCCAAATGTTAGACAAAAATCTAACATTTGGAGGTGTATTTTTA
>CAQRYF010000057.1 GCA_948875265.1 uncultured Clostridia bacterium | reverse complement strand
TATCAAAATATATAATTTCTATTCCTGTAAACATATTGATAATTATATATATTAAAAATAATATAGATAATTTTTAAACACATTTACAAAAATATGAAAATATTGTAAAATAGAATATATTAAAAAATATAAAAAGATAAGAGTGTGTAAATATGATTGATGATTTAAATCAGAAATTTATGAAAGAGGCATTAAAAGAAGCTAAAAAGGCTTATGATAAGTTAGAAGTGCCTGTAGGTGCAATAATAGTAAAAGATGGAAAAGTAATTGCAAGGGCACATAATTTAAAAGAAACTAAGAATGATACAACAAAACATGCCGAAATTTTAGCGATTCAAAAAGCTAGTAAAAAGCTAGAGAGTTGGAGGCTTTTAGATTGTGATATGTATGTTACTTTAGAGCCATGTTCTATGTGTGCAGGTGCTATCATAAATTCGAGAATAAGAAAAATATATATAGGAGCATCTGATGAAAAAACTGGAGCTGCTGGTTCTGTATTAAATTTATTCGAAGATTATAAATTTAATCATAAAGTAGAAGTCGAAAAAGATGTAATGAAAAGTTATTGTGAAGGTATATTAAAAGACTTTTTTAAGGAATTAAGAAAAATAAAGAAGAAATATAATAAGAAATAGTGAATCATAAGGAGAAATCAAATATGAAAAATAAAATTACAAATCTAATAAATAAGAAATATTTTCATTTATGTATGGTAATTATAATAATTGCAGTAATATTATTTGGATTAGGAATTATTATATTAAAATACAATGTAGAAGGTGAAACTAATATGCCTTTTGATTTAAATAAAATAATAATTATTAGTTCATCAGAGGGAATAGACAAAGAGAGTGGTGAGAACAAGTGGGCTTTTGATGTAAATCAGAATAATGATATATTTTTATATATTCAAAAAAATAATAACTATGGAAAAGAAGAAATTATAGAAACTATATTGGTTGATAATATCAATATACAAAAACAAGTGAATAAAGGAAATGGAAATTTATATAAACCAGAACCAGATGAAACAAGGTCTATGTTTAACAATTCAGAAAATAATAAAATTGAAAATATAGAATATATTGGTGATATGGAATCAAATATAAAGCAATTAAAAATATCAAATCAAGGAGGGATTGTTGCTTTTAGATATTCAAATGATAAAATTTCAGAATATATATCAAATGATGAAGAGATTAATCATAGTGAATTGATGCAGAAGTCAAATATTACGGAGGAAGAATTAAAGACAAAGTTAAATTTTGATATTACAATTAAACTTAAATCTGGGAAACAATATAAGGCAAATATTTCTTTAGATATTCCAGTAGAGGGAATTATTGAAAAAGGAACAACATCTACAGAAATAACAAATTTTGAAGGTATTATCTTTAAAAGAATAAAAAATTAGTAATTATTTTTAAAAGTGTCTTGATAAAATAATAAAAACATTATATAATACAAATGGTATGAGCTTAATCTTTGTATGGAGAGTAATCCGATAAAGACCTATGAATCTTGTCAGGTCCGGAAGGAAGCAGCAATAAGTAGTTTATCTTTATGTGGAATGCTTTCCATAGAGAGATTAGGTATCAGCCATTTTTTCTATGTATAATATAGAAATATAAAGGATGTGAAAAATATGGGGTACACAGCTCTTTATAGAAAGTTTAGGCCTTTAACATTTTCAGAAATGGTAGGTCAAGAACATATAACTAAGACAATAAGAAATCAAATAATGGCTGATAGAGTAGGGCATGCATATCTATTTAATGGAGGAAGAGGTACAGGGAAAACGTCTGCAGCAAAGATTTTGGCTAGAGCAATTAATTGTTTAAATCCAAAAGATGGAGAACCATGTAATGAATGTGAAATATGTACTGGAGCTATAAATGGCTCATTAACTGATATAGTTGAAATGGATGCGGCTTCTAATAATAGTGTAGAAGATATTAGAAGTATTCGTGAAGAAGTTAATTTTTTACCTACTAAGGCTAAATATAGAGTATATATAATAGATGAGGTTCATATGTTATCAACAGGAGCTTTTAATGCTTTGTTAAAAACATTAGAAGAGCCACCAGAACATGTGAAATTCATACTTGCTACAACAGAGCCACAGAAGTTACCGGCAACAATTCTTTCTAGATGTCAAAGATTTGATTTTAAAAGAATATCAAATGAAGATATTATAAAAAGATTAAAGATTGTGTGTAGCGAGAGTAATATAGAAATTACTAAAGAAGCTTTAAATATTATTGCAGTACTATCTGAAGGAGCTATGAGAGACGCTTTGTCTATTTTAGAAAGATGTGTTCAAGATGGTGCTAATAAAATAGATGAAGATAAAATAAAAGATTTAGTTGGAATTCCTAAAATAACTTTTGTAAACGGTATCACTGAAGCAATTATAGAATATAATGTAGATGAAGCTTTAAAAAATATAGATGATGTTTTAAATGATGGTAAAGATATTATAAATTTGCTTTGGGAAATTATAAAATATATAAAAGATATATTGGTATATAAATCTTCAAAAAAGCTAGAATTGTATACTAGTGAAGAATTAGAACAAATAAAAATTATTTCTGAAAGAGTATCTAAAGAAAAATTAATTGATATGATTTATCAATTATCTGAATTAGAAAATAATATAAAATGGTCAACTCAAAAAAATATAATGTTTCAAGCTGGAATTATAAAATTATGTAATAAACAAGCCGAGGCAAGTTCGAATTTAGAAGAAAGAGTTGAGAAAATAGAAAAATATTTGAAATCTGGAAAAGGTGTTGTAGCACAGGCAGTGCCAGTACAAAATATTCAATCTACAGCTCCTAGAATGGTTACAAATCAAACTAGTCAGCAAAGAAATATAGATAATATTAATAAAAAAACTAGTGCTCAAAATAATATAACTAAAAAGTTCTCAAATAAGTCAGAAGAATATTGGCCACAGATTATGAATGATTTGAAGCAAAATGGTAAAATAGTTTTATATACAAACTTAATGAATACTAAAGCAAAGGAAATCAATGATATGACCGTAGGAATTGAATTTCCAAATGGAATGACTTCGTTTGGGAAAATGGTACTAGAAAAACAAGAAAATGTAAAAGAAATATCTAACTTGGTTTCAATTGCGTGTGGCAAAGAGATGCAAATTAAATATATTACTCCACAAGAAAATATGAAACAGATTACAAATGAAGAAAATTTACAAAATTTAGCTAATGAATCAGATATACCATTTAATATAATTGAGTAAAAAATAAAATGTTTAAAATGATAACAAAAATATAAAATAAATTTAAGGAGGAAATAAGATGGCAAAAAGAGGAGGATTTCCAGGAGGAATGGGTGGCTTCGGAGGAATGAATATTAATAATTTGATGAAAGAAGCTAAAAAGATGCAAGCAGATATGGAAAAATCACAAGCTGAATTAGCTACAAAAGAATTTGAGGCAACAGCAGGTGGAGGAGCCATTAGTGTTAAGGTCTCAGGAGAGAAAGCTATTAAAGAAATAAAAATAAAACCAGAGGTAGTAGATCCTGAAGATGTTGAAATGCTAGAAGATTTAATTTTAACATGTGTTAATGAAGCTTTAAGAAAAGTAGATTCTGCACAAGCTGCAGAGCTTGGGAAATTTAATATACCAGGATTAATGTAAAATAATATGAAGAAGCGGCTAAAACAAGTCGCTCTTTATAATATATAACGGAGGAAGTTAGAAATGTCATTATATTCACCATCAATAGAAAAATTAATAGAAAGTTTTGAACGTTTACCAAGTATCGGACATAAAACAGCAGCAAGACTAGCCTTTTATGTATTAAATAGTTCAGAAGAAGAGACAAATGAATTTGTATCTTCTATATTAAATGCAAAGAAAAATCTTAAATATTGTAGTAAATGTTATAATATATCAGATACAGAACCATGTTTGATTTGTGGAAACCCTAAAAGAGATAATACATCTATTTGTGTAGTAGAAGATGTTAGAGATATTATTGCAATGGAAAAAACACATGAGTTTAAGGGAGTTTATCATGTTTTACATGGTTCTATTTCTCCAATGAACGGGATAGGGCCAGACGACATTAAAATAAAAGAGTTATTAGCAAGATTAATGGATGGACAAGTAAAAGAAGTTATTTTAGCGACAAATCCTAGAGTTGAGGGAGAGGCAACAGCAATGTATTTGTCAAAATTAATAAAACCACTAGGGGTAAAGGTTACTAGAATTGCACACGGTATTCCTGTTGGCGGAGATTTAGAATATACAGATGAAATAACATTAACAAAAGCATTAGAAGGAAGGCGTGAGATTTAAAATTATATAATAACTTGGTTAAGAGAGAGTAAATACTTACAATTTTTTGACTATTTTCATATATATTTTTTAGAATAATGTTATAATGATAGCGACGACTAGTAATTTAGAGAGGAGATTAATATGAGGGAATATAAATTTGTATTTTTTGATTTTGATGGTACATTAGTAAATACTATTAATGGAACGAGAGAATCAGCCCTATATGCTTTAAAACATTTTAATATATTAGTATCAGATGCTGAAAATATAGGAAATATTTTTTGCGGTCCACCATTGAGAGAATCTTTTGAGAAATATAATGTGAATGATGAAGATATAGAAGAAGCTATAAAATTATATAGAAAATATCAAAATGAAAATACCATTGAATGTAATGAGTTGTATAATGGAATTGAAGAAATGTTAGGCACATTAAAGAAAGAGGGAAAAAAATTAATTATAGTAACTGCTAAATTAGAACAAACTGCTATTAAAATATTAAAATATCTTGATATATTTAAATATTTTGATATGATAGTTGGAGCAACGACAGATAGTTCTCGAATAACAAAAAAAGAAATTATGAAATATGCAATTAATAATATTGAGAATATAGATTTAAAAAAATCTATAATGATTGGTGATAGAACATCTGATATAAAAGCTGGAATTGAAAATGATATGGATACAATAGGAGTACTATATGGTATGGATACCAAAGAATTATTAGAAAATGTAGGTGCAATGTTTTTAGTAAATAGTCCTGTAGAAATTTTAAATATAATCAAATAATAAAAATTAGAAATAGATGATATAAAAATTACAATCTGTCTAGGAGGTAAAAAATAATGGATAAGAAAAAATAGACTCTCAAGGACGGTTTGTAATTCCAAAGTATTTGTTAGAAGAAGGAGAAAAGAGATTTTCAATTTATGTTATTAATAAAGAGTTAATAATTGAAAGTGTTGATTCGTAGAAATAGCAATCATATAATTATGGTTGTTATTTTTTTATTGCAAGTATTGCTAAATTATCCCCTAAACTTGAAAAAAATGCTGCTAGTATATTTATTTCTTCAGATGACAAATCATCACTGATTAAAATAGCAAGAGAACTAGCTAATCCTATCAAGTTTTGTCCAGATAAATTGCTAATACACATATAAAACACCTCATAATATAATATGAGGTGTTTTAGTTTTTGATGAATTAAAAAATGACTAAGGGGACGCGCCCCTTGGTCATTTATTTTTGTTAAAAAATATCAAATTATTTTAACAGTGTTTTACAAATGTTTTTAGTTGAATGTGGTTTTGCTAAAATAGAAGTATTTTCTTTCATTTTTTTTAATTTATCTTCATCAGATAATAATTCTTTAATAATTTTATAACTATCATCAGTTTTCTTTATCCAAATTGCAATTCCTTTACTTTCTAAAAATTCAGCATTTTCTTCTTCTTGACCAGGAATAGGATTTATAATAATCATTGGTAAATTAGATGCTAAACTTTCAGAAGTAGTTAACCCTCCAGGTTTTGTTACTACAATATCAGAAATATTCATAAGCTCAGGAACATCATTTGTAAATTCTAATATTTTAACACTATCAGATTTATTATATTTCTTAACAATTTCTTCAAATGACAATTTCATTTTCTTATTTTTACCAGCAATACCAATAATTTGAATATCAGATTCTAATTTTACAAAGCTCTCGAAAATTTCCACAGTTCTTGTTTTTCCTAAGCCAAATTCGCCTCCACCAAAAAATAAAATTGTTTTTTTATCTTCTGATAAATTGTATTTTTCATAAATTTCTTTTCTATTATATTTTTTTGAAAAACGATCTGAAATAGGAATTCCTGTTGCAAAAATCTTCTTTTCTGGTATGCCTTTACTTAATAGATATTGCTTCATCTTATCATGAGCTACAAAAAAGTAATCAGTAAAATCATGACCAACAATCCATTGATCATGAGGGGCAAAATCTGTCATGATTGTTGCAATTTTTGAATTTATTTTATTTTTTCTCTTTAAATAACTACACATTTGACTGCCAAAAGGATGTGTAGAAATAATTAAATCAGGTTGCTTTTCTCGTAAAAGCTTAATTAACTTTATAGCCATGACTTTATTAGATCGTGAAGAAATATGAGCTAAAGGACCCTTTTGTGAATCTGCATAAATTTTACCCCAAGCCCAAGGCACTTTTTTTGCCATTTCTCGATAAGCTGCAGTTGTTACTTTCTCAATTGTTCTATTAACATATTTCATACAATCAATTAATTCAACATCAATATTTTTATAATTTGTTTTTATACAATTATTAATAGATTTAGCTGCATTAAGGTGGCCACCACCATATGAAGCATAAAAAATTAAAACTTTCATAAACTCTCCTTTGTGTCCTTTTTGTCCCATTATGTCCCATTGGGGACGTTTCTGAATGGGACATTTTTATAACATCATATATATTATATAATATACATTACATAAGTTATTTTACCATATAAAATAAAAAATTTCAAAAAATGGAATATTTTTTTTAAAACAATACAAAATATAAATGAGAATAGAAAGAAAAGGTGATTTTTTGAAGAATATATTAAAAATAATTTTGTTATTTATAATTTTAATATTTGCAATGATAAATATAGTTATATTAAGTTCAAATGTTTTGAACAAAAATATAAGTTATGCTGCTACATCTAATACTTCAGATATACAATTAATGGCAAGAGCAATAAATGGAGAAGCAAGAGGAGAGCCATATGAAGGACAAGTAGCAGTTGGAGCTGTTATATTAAATAGAGTAAAAAGCTCACAATTTCCTAATACTATAGCTGGTGTAATATATCAATCAGGAGCTTTTACTGCAGTTGCAGATGGTCAAATAAATAAGTCAATTGCAGAAGGATCCACAGTATATAAAGCTGCACAAGATGCAAAAAATGGCTGGGATCCAACAGGAGGATGTATATATTATTTTAATCCAAATACAGCCACAAATAAATGGATATGGTCAAGACCATTAGTAAAAACTATTGGAAAACATAGATTTTGTAAATAATAACATTTTTGGGTCGGGTCATAAAATGATAAAATTTCTCACTTTGAGACGCGACCCGAAAATGGGAAAAGAAAGGAAGATTGTAATGAATGAGAATAAGGAAAGGTTAAAGAAGGGTTATATGATTGGGGCAATAGTTATACTTATAATGGTTGCTATTGTTATGGGGGTAATGTTGTATAGAAATCAAAGGCAGTATAGACAGGCTTCTGAGAATAATTACAATATGGCGTTTTTTGAATTGGTGGATTATGTTCAAAATGTAGAGACTTATCTTGCTAAATCTTTGATTTCGTCAACACCAGAACATGGTGCTGAGACATTAACACATTTATGGCGTGAGGCTAATTTGGCTCAGAGTTATTTAAGCAGATTACCAATAGAAAGTCAGGAACTAGAAAATACAGAGAAGTTTTTAAATCAGGTTAGTGATTATAGTTATACTTTGTCCAGAAAAAATATTTATAATGAAAAGTTATCACAAGAGGAATTAGCAAATTTAGAACAATTACATGGTTATAGTGTAGAATTAGAGAATACATTGAATCAATTATCGGAAGATTTAAATAATGGAAGATTTGACTGGGGAGAGTTAAGTAACAAAGGAAAGGTAGCTTTTGCGCAACAGGTAGATAATGTGTCAAAAGAGAGTTTTAGCAATTTGGAAGAGAATTTTCATGAGTATTCAGGTTTGATATATGATGGTGCTTTTTCTGAACATTTAACAAGTAATGAAACAAAAGGTTTAACTGGAGATGACATAGAAGAGGAGCAAGCTAAACAAAAGGCAGAGGAGTTTATAGGAAAAAATAATATAAAAGAAATAAATAATTTAGGATATTCAGAAAATGCGACTATTCCAGTTTATGATTTTTCTATAACAAATAATAATGATAATACAATTAATATCTCAATATCAAAAAAAGGTGGACATGTTGTATATATGAATACAAATAGAGACGTTAATTCTGAAGTGATATCACAAGAAGAGGCTGATAAAAGGGCTAAAGAATATTTAGATTCTAAAGGTTTTAACAATATGAAGGAAACATATTATTTGAAACAAGAAGGTATTGTTACAATTAATTATGCATATTCACAAAATAATGTGATAATGTACCCAGATTTAATAAAAGTAAAAGTTGCATTAGATAATGGAGAAGTTTTAGGTGTTGAAACAACTGGATATTTAAGTAATCATACACAAAGAGATATAAATAAAGTAAAAATAACATCACAAGAAGCAAAGAAAGATTTAAATAAAAATCTGAATATAGAAAGTGAATCTCTAGCAGTAATACCAACTGAATGGAAGACAGAAATACTTTGCTATGAATTTAAAGGTAAAGTTGATGATAGAGAATTTTTAGTTTATATAAATGCTGAAAATGGAAGAGAAGAAGATATATTAATAATTACTAATACTCCTAATGGAACATTGACAATGTAATTTCAAATTTCAAGGACAGAGCAAAAATTTCATATATTATTAAAAATGAAATTTTGCTCCGTCCCTAAAATCTTAATGTCTTTTATATGTATCTTTTGATAGTAGTTGTGAACCGATAATTTTTCCATCACGTTTTAAAATTTTGTATGCTTCTGAGTAAATTGCAGTTGAAGTTCTTCCGGTTTCATAAGAAGATATTTCTACTTGGCAATCGTCTTCTTGTTTTAATCCAAATATTTTAAAGTTTGCAATTCCTCCAGATACAGAGCATACAAGCTTTATTGGATAATTTCTATTATTTTTAAATTGGAAATCAATTGATCCATAAACCACAGTTGCATCTCTACTTGCTGTTACATAAGAAGGTATGAATTGATGATTTGTTCTTTGTACTATTTCCAAATTAGCATAAACAACAGCATTATATAAAGTTGATGTTACTTGACAGATTCCTCCACCTAATCCATCTACAACTTTTCCTTGTACATAAATGGGTGCTTCTTTGTATCCTGCTGAAATTGTTCTTGCTCCTACGACTTTATTATATGAAAAGGTTTCGCCAGGCATTAGGACAGTTCCATTAATTTTATTTGCTGCTAAGATTAAGTTTGTGGTCCTATTTTTATTGCTAACTGCATATTTGGTTGAGAAAGTTGATAACAAATCTGGGAATGCTTCAGTTCCAATCATATTAGTTGTTACATTTGGGTATAATATTTTTAAAGGTATAGTATATTCTTCTTGATTTTCATTTAATACTAAAGATTTTGCTTCATCTAGTGAAATTTTAAAGTCTATACCATTTTCAGAAGGATAAATACTGAATGGATTTTGTGTATAGTAAGCATCTACAGGATCTTTACGTATTTCATTGTATATTTTTTCAACATCTATAGAATCTGGTTTTTGTGATTTTACAACAATTTCTATAGGATTATTTATATTAGAAAAGTCACAAATTGCTTCTTCTATTGCCTTAGTGGTTGCATCTATATCTACAACATTTCCAATCTTACCTGAGGTTATAATTAAATTACTTTCTTCTATATAATAACTACTTTGAATAACTGCATCAGGTAATCCGGGTAGAAATATCCTCTAGGTTTTTTGATAATTGTTTTTTGTCAATATGTAAAGCTGGTTCTATATTAGTATTACCAAACATTGTTCCTAATATATACAAATTATTTTCAAAAATATTTCCGGTTCTACCAATACTATATGCTTTATTTGCAGCTGACTTTGTATCAAAAGATACATCTATTTGAGAAAGTGAAATTGTAGTTTCAAAATCGTTATGTTTTAATTTGATTTCTTCAGGTAAACTATTTTTTATATAATTATCTAACTGATATTTAGCATCAGATTTACTCATATTAGAAACATCTATACCTTTTATAAATATTCCTGAAATTATATTAGTATTAAAGAAATTATAAACAGTAAATATAGAAAATAAAACAACTAAAATTGTAATAAATATAATTATTAATAATGGCAAAATTGCAATCTTATTTCTTTTTACTGGTGTAAAGTTTTCAGCAAATTTTGTATTAATTTCTTCAATATTATTATTTTCAAATGTATTATTATTTATATTAATATTTGTTA
>CAQRYF010000056.1:10266-10480 GCA_948875265.1 uncultured Clostridia bacterium | reverse complement strand
AATTATATAGTTATTACTTATATATTATTTAATTATAAATAGCTTGTATATTGATATACAGGTTATTTTTTTGTTTTACAAATAGGAAATTAAAAAAAATAGTAATGAAAAATAAATAAAATAATGGCTAAAGCCTTGACATGCGTAAGGGAAATGATGTATAATATTAAAGATTTACAAAAAGTAAGTTTACCCAAAAAATTAAATAAAAAAT
>CAQRYF010000056.1:0-10251 GCA_948875265.1 uncultured Clostridia bacterium | reverse complement strand
TAAAAAATAAGGGTGATTAAAATAAAATTAATACGAGAAAATATAAATCAATAAAACCTTAGAGCGAGTTGAAAAATGTCCATTTTTTAACAGCTCTTTTGTTGCCGTTTATTTAATTTGAAGGTTAAATTTTTCAAATACAACTAAATACAACTTTAGTTTTTACAAAATATTCTAATGTTAAAAATTAAGATAAGAGGAATTAAATACAATAAGCCCTAAGGATTTTAATTTGTAAGAGCAGACAAATTAAAAAATTAGTAAGCAAATTGTAATTTAAGAGGGACTTTTCTTAACTAATATATAAATCAACAATGTTGATATTTAAATCTGCTTAATATTTTTTAGGGGTGATTTTTTTGAAATTAAAAGAAGTTAAGTACGAGAAAGCTTCTCGTAAAGATTTCGCAAAAGTTGGCGACTATATCGAAATGCCAAACCTTATCAAAGTTCAAAAAGATTCATATGACTGGTTTCTAGAAGAAGGATTAGGAGAGGTATTAAAAGATATTTCACCAATTGAAGATTATTCTGGAAATTTAGTTCTTGAATTTTTCGATTATTACATGGAGGACAAAACAAAATATTCAGTTGAAGAAGCAAAAGAAAGAGATGCAACATATTCATCAAGATTACACGTAAAAGTAAGATTAATAAATCGTGAAACTGGTGAAATAAAAGAGCAAGAAATCTATTTAGGTGATTTTCCACTTATGACAGATAGTGGTACATTTGTTATTAATGGTGCAGAAAGAGTTGTAGTAAGTCAGTTAGTACGTTCACCAGGTTGTTATTATTCAGAAGAGTTTGATACAAAAACTGGAAAGAAAACTTATACATCAACAGTAATGCCTTTAAGAGGTGCATGGCTTGAATATGAAACAGATGGAAACGATATATTTTATGTACGTGTTGATAGAACAAGAAAAGTACCTGTAACAACATTATTAAGAGCAATTGGAATTGTTTCAGATGACCAAATAAGAGAATTATTTGGAGATGAAGAAATGTTAACAGCTACAATTGCCAAAGATACAATAAAAGATCAAGATGAAGCATTAATAGAAATCTATAAAAAATTAAGACCAGGAGAACTTCCAACTGTAGATGCTGCAAAAAATTTATTTAATGGATTATTCTATGATAATAAAAGATATGACTTATCTAAAGTTGGTAGATATAAATTTAATCAAAAATTGAATTTAGCAACAAGAATACAAGATAGAGTAGCAGCTACAGATATTATGGACCAAGAAACAGGAGAGGTATTTGTACAAGCTGGAGAAGTTATTACACAAGAAGTAGCTGAGAATATTCAAGATTCTGGAATCAATATTGTAGATGTTATGGTTGGTGAAAGAAAAATAAGAATAATAGGAAATGCTACATGTAATATCCATAAAGTTCTACCAACAGTTGATTTAAGTAAGCTACATTTTAAAGAATTAGTAAATTATACAGTGTTAAAAAGTATAATAGATACAACTGATGAGAAAGATATTGTTAAAGTTCTAGAAGAAAGATATGATGAATTAGTACCAAAACATATTACAACAGAAGATATGATAGCTTCTATAAACTATCTATTAAATCTTTCACATGGACTTGGAGAGCCAGATGATATTGACCACTTAGCTAATCGTAGAATTAGATGTGTTGGTGAATTATTACAAAATCAATTTAGAATTGGATTAACAAGGCTTGAAAGAGTTGTAAGAGAAAGAATGACGATACAAGACTTAGATGTTGTAACACCACAAACATTAATTAATACAAAACCTATAACATCAGCAATAAGAGAATTTTTTGGAAGTTCACAACTTTCACAATTTATGGATCAAACAAATCCACTATCAGAATTAACACATAAAAGAAGAATATCAGCATTAGGACCAGGTGGATTGACACGTGAAAGAGCTGGATTCGAGGTTCGTGACGTTCACTATACACATTATGGTAGATTATGTCCAATCGAATCACCAGAAGGACCAAACATTGGACTTATATCAGCACTTTCATCATTTGCACAAATAAACGAATATGGATTTATAGAAACACCATATAGAAAAATTGATCCTAAAACACATAAACTTACTGATATAGTAGAATATATGAGTGCAGATGTAGAGGATAATTATATAATTGCTCAAGCATCTGAGCCAGTTGATAAACAAGGGAAACTTGTTAATAAAAGAGTTAGAGTAAGATTTAAAAATGAAGTAATTGAAGTTGATAGTGATAAAGTTCAATATGTTGACGTTTCACCAAAACAATTAGTTTCAATTGCAGCAGCAATGATTCCATTCTTAGAACATGATGATGCAAAAAGAGCCCTAATGGGTGCTAACATGCAACGTCAAGCAGTTCCACTTATGATTACTGAAAGTCCAATAGTTGGAACAGGTATTGAATATAGGGCTGCAAAGGATTCAGGAATTCTTATTTTAGCAGAAGATGATGGAGTAATTGAAAAAGTAACAGGTGACGCAATCACTGTTAAATATAATAATGGAAAAACAGTTGTACATAAACTTCGTAAATTTAAAAGAACAAATGGTGGAACATGTATAAACCAAAAACCAATAGTAAAGGCAGGAGAAAAGGTTAAAAAAGGAGATGCTATAGCAGATGGTCCATCAACACAAAATGGAGAAATGGCATTAGGTAAAAACGTGTTAGTAGCATTTTCTACATGGGAAGGATATAACTACGAGGATGCTATACTTTTAAATGAAAGATTAGTTAAAGAAGATGTATTTACATCAATCCATATTGAAGAATATGACTGTGAATGTAGAGATACAAAACTAGGTGCAGAAGAAATTACTCGTGATATTCCAAATGTCGGAGATGATTCTTTAAAAGACTTAGATGAAAACGGAATAATAAGAATTGGTGCAGAAGTTAGACCAGGGGACATATTAGTTGGTAAAGTTACTCCAAAGGGAGAAACTGAGTTAACAGCTGAAGAAAGATTACTTAGAGCTATCTTTGGTGAAAAAGCAAGAGAAGTAAGAGATACTTCTTTAAGAGTGCCACATGGAGAAGCGGGAACTATAGTTGATGTTAAAATCTTTACAAGAGATAATTCAGATGAATTAGGACCTGGAGTTAACCAAATAATTAGATGTTACATAGCAACAAAAAGAAAAATTTCAGTTGGTGATAAAATGGCTGGACGTCATGGTAATAAAGGTGTTATTTCAAGAGTATTACCAGAAGAAGATATGCCATTTATGCCAGATGGTACACCAATAGATATATTATTAAATCCACTTGGTGTTCCTTCACGTATGAACTTAGGGCAAGTTCTAGAAGTACACTTAGGAGGAGCTGCTAAAGCTTTAGGATGGAAAATATCAACACCAGTATTTGATGGTGCAACAGAAGAAGATGTTCGTAAGGTATTAGCAGAAGCAGGAATGAGTGAAGACGGAAAAACTATTCTTTATGATGGAAGAACAGGAGATCCTTTTGATAAGCCAATTACAGTTGGTGTTATGTATATGTTAAAATTACATCATTTAGTTGATGATAAAATACATGCTCGTTCAACTGGACCATACTCATTAGTTACACAACAACCACTTGGAGGTAAAGCACAATTTGGTGGACAACGTTTTGGAGAGATGGAAGTTTGGGCATTAGAAGCATATGGAGCATCTTACACATTACAAGAAATGCTAACAGTAAAATCTGATGATGTTGTAGGAAGAGTAAAAACATATGAAGCTATTGTTAAAGGAGAAAATGTTCCAGAACCAGGGGTTCCAGAAAGCTTTAAAGTTTTAGTTAAAGAATTACAGTCATTAGGATTAGATGTACGTCTATATTCAGATGATAATCAAGAGCTTGAATTAAAAGAAAACATTGAAGAGGGAATCGAATATGATCCTGAGAAAGAAAATAAGGTATTATCTGAGGAAGAAGTAGTTACAGAAGGCGATTTAGAGGGTTACGAAGAAGAATATGAAGATGAAATGGTAGTTGGTAGTGACGAAAATTCTTTAGATGATGGTAATGATGAATTATTCGAAGGTTTAGATGATGAAGGCGATGAATTATTATTTGATAATGATTTAGCTAATGATAATCTTGATGATGAGAATGATATTATTGAATAAAATAAATAATTAAATAAATTCCAAAAAGACAAGAGGCGACCATAAGGATTTGCAAGAACAGGGGATAGAACTCTTAGTCTGTTTTGGAATTACCCAAAAAAAGAATTATAGGGGGAAAAAACGTGGACGAATTAGATATTTTTAATAAGTTAAAAAT
Organism: uncultured Clostridia bacterium; assembly: GCA_948875265.1. Taxonomy (GTDB): domain Bacteria; phylum Bacillota; class Clostridia; order TANB77; family CAG-508; genus CAG-269. The sequence continues at coordinate 5,970 of CAQRYF010000056.1, read as the reverse complement.
AGGAGTTGCATCAGATGAAAAAATAAGAGAATGGTCAAAAGGTGAAGTAAAGAAACCAGAGACTATTAACTACAGAACATTGAAACCAGAAAAAGATGGTTTATTCTGTGAAAGAATATTTGGACCAACAAAAGATTGGGAATGTCACTGTGGTAAATATAAAAGAGTAAGATATAAGGGAATTGTATGTGATAGATGTGGTGTCGAGGTAACAAAATCTAAAGTAAGACGTGAAAGAATGGGACATATTGAACTTGCAGCACCAGTTGCGCATATTTGGTATTTTAAAGGAATTCCAAGTAGAATAGCATTAATGCTAGATATCTCACCAAGAAACCTTGAGAAAATAATATATTTTGCATCTTATGTTGTTACAGATAAAGGGGATACAGGACTAGAACAATGTCAAGTTTTAAATGAAAAAGAATATCATGAAGCTGAAGAAAAATATGGTAGAGGATCATTTAGAGCTAGAATGGGAGCAGAAGCTTTACAGGAATTATTAGAAAAAGTAGATTTAGATAAATTATCTGAACAAATAAAAAAAGAATTAGAAGGTGCAAGTGAACAAAAAAGAGTAAAACTTGTAAAAAGATTAGATACTGTAGAATCTTTTAGAATTTCAGGAAATAGACCTGAATGGATGATAATGAATGTTGTACCAGTAATTCCACCAGAACTAAGACCAATGGTCCAATTAGATGGTGGTAGATTTGCAACATCAGACTTAAATGACTTATATAGAAGAGTTATAAATAGAAATAACCGTTTAAAAAGATTGCTAGAACTAGGAGCACCAGAAATAATTGTACGTAATGAAAAAAGAATGCTTCAAGAATCTGTAGATGCCCTAATTGATAATGGAAGAAGAGGAAGACCAGTAACAGGTGCTGGAAATAGACCATTAAAATCATTATCAGATATGTTAAAAGGTAAACAAGGACGTTTCCGTCAAAACTTACTTGGAAAACGTGTTGATTATTCTGGACGTTCTGTTATTGTAGTTGGACCAGAACTTCAAATTTATCAATGTGGACTTCCAAAAGAAATGGCAGTAGAGCTATTTAAACCATTTGTTATGAGAGAATTAGTTGGAAGAGGAATTGCTCAAAATATCAAAAATGCAAAAAGAATGGTAGAAAGATTAAGACCAGAAGTATGGGGAATATTAGAAGAGGTTATTAAAGACCATCCAGTAATGTTAAACCGTGCTCCAACGTTACATAGATTAGGTATACAATCTTTTGAGCCAGTGTTGGTAGAAGGAAGAGCAATAAAACTTCATCCATTAGTTTGTGAAGCTTTCAATGCTGACTTCGATGGTGACCAAATGGCTGTACATTTACCATTATCACCAGAAGCACAAGCAGAGTCAAGATATCTAATGCTTTCAACAAATAACCTTCTAAAACCACAAGATGGTAGACCAGTTGCAGTACCTAGACTAGATATGATTTTAGGAAGTTACTATTTAACAATGGTATTAGATGGTGAAAAAGGAGAAGGTAAATACTTTAGAGATCCTGATGAAGCAATCATGGCTTTTGAAAATAATGAAGTTGGAATTCATGCAAAAATATTTGTTAGAATTTCAAAAGAAATTGATGGAGAAGTAAAAACTAAAAAAATTGAAACAAGTGTTGGTAGAATTATATTTAACCAAGGAATACCTCAAGACTTAGGATTTATAGATAGAAATGAAGATCCATTCCAATATGAGATAAACTTCCCAGTAATGAAAAAATCAATGGGAACAATTATTGAAAAAGTAATTAGTTTACATGGATTAACAGAATCTGCAGAAGTAATTGACTACATTAAAGCATTAGGATTTAAATATTCTACTTTAGCAGGTATTACATTCTCTATGGATGATGTAAAAGTGCCAGAAGCTAAGAAAGATTTATTAAAAGAAGCTGATGAGAAGGTAGAAAATATTAGAAAACAATATGCACGTGGTTTAATTACTAATGAAGAAAGATATAATGCAGTAATTAATGTATGGGAAGATACAACTAAAAAAGTAAGTACTGCTATGGAAGATAATTTTGACGAATTAAATCCAATTTATATGATGGTTAAATCTGGAGCCAGAGGTAATATGAACCAATTAAGACAAATTGCAGGTATACGTGGACTTATGGCAAGTACTACAGGTAAGGCAGTTGAAATTCCAATTAAATCATCATTTGCAGAAGGATTAGATGCATTGGAATACTTTATTTCAGCCCATGGAGCTCGTAAAGGTCTTTCAGATACAGCCTTAAGAACAGCTGACTCTGGATATTTAACAAGAAGATTAGTTGATGTATCACAAGATATTATAGTTAGAGAACATGATTGTGGAACACATGATGGATTATATGTTTATGATATTAAAGATGGAAATCAAATAATAGAAAAAATGCAAGAAAGATTACTTGGTAGATTTGTATTAGAAGATGTAGTAGACCCAGAAACTAATGAAGTAATTGTAGATACAAATACTATGATTACAGAAGAAATTGCAGAAAAGATTGTTACAGCAGGAATTGAAAAACTAAAAGTTCGTTCTGTACTAGGATGTAGATCAAAACATGGTGTATGTCAAAAATGTTATGGTATGGGATTAGCAAGACGTGATTTAGTTTCAATTGGTGAAGCAGTTGGTATAATTGCAGCACAATCAATTGGTGAACCAGGTACACAGCTTACAATGAGAACTATCCACTCTGGTGGTGTTGCAGGTGTAGCAGATATTACACAAGGTCTTCCAAGGGTTGAAGAGTTGTTTGAAGCTAGAAAACCAAAGGGGCTAGCAGTTATTACTGAAATTGATGGTAAAGTTAAGATAAAAGAGACTAAGAAGAAAAAAGAAGTTATTGTAACAAGTAAAGATGACGCAAAATCATATACAATACCATTTGGATCAAAAATGAAAGTAAAAGATGGTGATATGGTCGAAGCAGGTCAACCATTAATAGAAGGATCAATTAATCCAAGTGAAATTTTAGCAATCAAGGGACCAGAAGGAGTATATGAATACTTAACTTCAGAAGTTCAAAAAGTTTATAGAAACCAAGGTGTTGATATAAATGATAAACATATCGAGGTTATTGGTAGACAAATGCTTAAAAAAGTTAGAGTTGAAGATAATTGTGATACTGATATGTTCCCAGGTTCTTTAATGGATATGTATGAATTTGAAGATAAAAATAATGAAGCAATTGCTGAAGGTAAACGTCCTGCTACAGGTAAAAGAGTTTTACTTGGTATTACAAAAGCATCTCTTGCAACAGAAAGTTTCTTATCTGCTGCATCATTCCAAGAAACAACAAGAGTATTAACAGAAGCGGCAATAAAAGGAAAAGTTGATGATTTAGTAGGATTAAAAGAAAATGTTATAATTGGTAAATTGATACCAGCAGGAACAGGAATGCAAAAATATCAAAATATTCATATAAATACAGAACAAGAGTCAGAAGAAACAACAGAGGATTCAGAACAAAATTAATTAAATTATATTAAAATAAAAAACGCCGTTATGAACTATACACCATTTAGTGGAGTATAGCTCATTATGGCATTTTTTACGTTTCTAAGATAAAAGCGATATTAAATCTATGAAAATTATTGTTAACTTTAGTATAAATGTAATATAAATGTAAACAAAATGTAAAAAACGAGCACACAATTATATGATACAATATATACATAAAGTATAAATTTTAAATTTTAAATTTTAAATTTTATCATATATAAAAAGTCAATAAAGGAGAATGAATATGAAGAAAATTTTAAAAGAAGTAATTGCAATTATAATTTTAATATTTATTTTATCAACTACAGTACAAGCTATGTCAGTAAAATTAGAAACGAATCCAAGTGAATTAGAAGTTAACGAGGAAATTAATGTTAAAGTTATTTTAGATGAATCGGTAGTAACAAGTGATTTTAAATTAAAGTATGATGCTGAAAGTTTTGAATTTATAGACACTGAGACAAAATATTTACATGTAAAGGACTATATAAATTATACATATATAGCTTCAGTGTATGCTAATTTAGAAGGAAAAGGAACTAAAGAGTTTGATTTCAAGTTTAAGGCTACTAAAGAAGTTGAAGATGCGATATTTGAAGTTATAGATATGAATTGTACCACAGAAAATGGTGATGTATATGATGATTCTAATTTAGAACAAAGTTATAAAAGTAATAAAGTAAAGGTAATAATTTCTACAACTAATTCAAAAGATCCAGATTATCCAAGTGATGAAGGTAAGGATAATTCAACTAATAAAGAGAATGATATGAATAAAGAGAATATTACTGGGAAAGATGGGACAGTAGCAAATGGAATATTACCTTATGCAGGAGTAAACACTATTATAATTATATCAATTGTAATTTTTATTATATTAGCAATTTTCTTTAAAAAGAAAGAAAAGCTATTAAGAAAGATTCTTCCACTATTTATTCTAGGAATTGTTATAACTAGTGCGGCAAATATTAATAATAGCTATGCATATACTCAAACAATAAAAATATTTAAATTAGACAATCAAACTGATAATATAGATATTTACTCTATCATGTTAAATACTGTAGATACACAGAAATATGTAACTGCAAGTGAATTGAAAGATATAATAACTAATATAAATGAGATAAAAACAAAAGATAATAATCCTATAGAGGATACTAATTTAGTAGCTACAGGATCAATGATGATATTAAAAGATGGCTCTAAATCTAAAATAATATTGTATGGAGATGCTACTGGTGAAGGAAAAATAAACTCAAATGATATATATGTAATGATACAACATATGTTAAACAAAGGTAAATTAACTGGTATATATGCTAAAGCGGTGAATTTTAGTAACAAGGGTGATTTAAATGATGAAAATATAGATGAAAATGATATATCAAAGCATATTGACTTTTTATTAGGTATATTAGAAACAGATTTAGTTGAGGAGTTACCAGAAGGCGCAAAGGATTTGTCTCAGTATATAGATGTTAAATTTGCTAATAAAGAAGATGAGAAGTTACAAACAGGAGATAAATGTGGATTTTATATTGTATTAGGAGAACAAACACCAAAGGCACATTGTAAAGTAATAAAAAAAGTAGGAGAAACAGAAACAGTTTTATTAGATACTGATATAACAGAGACAAAAGCATACCAAGTTGATGTAGAAGAAAACGTTGAATATGAAATTAGTGCTAGTATATTAAGCAATAATACTACTATAAATAGTATTACAGCAAAAATAAATATGATTCCATATCTTAAAACAGAAGAGGGAGCAAAAATAAAAAAAGATATAAGTATAAAATTATCAAATGATATAGAACATATGGAACAACAATTGAATGCGGAACGTACAGGATTAGAAGAAGAAAGACATATACAAAGACAACACACAGCTGAAGAAATAGAGAATGCGGAGAGAAATAAGAAATCAGAAGAAGATAAGATTAAAAATCAGATAAATGATCAACTTATTGCTATACAGAATAATTATGATAATGAAATAATGAATATCAGAAATATGTTAAAAAACGGAAATATTAATAAAGAAGAAGCTTCTAGCCTAGAGGAAGAAGCAACGTTAATAAAGCATCAGTCAGAACAAAATGCAGATATACAACTAAATCAACAAATAGAACAATTAAATCATGACCATGAAGACTTAATACAAGGATTAAATCGCGACTTAGAAGAGTATTTATATAGATTAAATGATAAAGAACAAGAATTGGTAGCAGCAATAAATGAAAATAAGGAAAAGTTGATTGAGGAAGCTAATAGAAAGATAAAAGAAATGGAAAAATATATTATAGTTCAAAAACTTAATTAATTTAAAAGTAAAATTAAAAAATAGGAGATTTTATCTTCTATTTTTTTTACTTTTGTGTTATTATTGTGGTAGAAAGCATATTTGAGATAAGGAGGAAAAAATATATTTAATATATTAAATATAT
>CAQRYF010000055.1 GCA_948875265.1 uncultured Clostridia bacterium | reverse complement strand
TAGATGAAATAAGTCTAGATGAAAAAGAAAGAGAATTATATGAAGCAAGACAAAGGGCCATATTTGAATATAATTATACAATGTATACAGCAGAAAAAAGAGGAAAAGAAATTGGAATACAAGAAGGAAAAGAAGAAGGTAAAAGAGAAGGGGAAAAAGAAAAACAGATAGAAATAGCAAAGAAATTATTAAAAATGGGTCTAAACGAAAAACAAATAAAAGAAGCAACAGGAATATCAAATGAAGATTTAGATAAAATTATGAAAAATTAAAAAATAAAAAAGTCACAATATTAGATGAAAGTATATTTAATATTGTGACTTTTTATTATAAATACAAGTTATAAAAGTAGTAAAATAATACTTGAACAAATAATATAAATCTGATAGAATTAGTGGGAAAAAAGGAGAATGTCCCATAAAGAAACGTCCCCAATAGGACATAGGATATAGGAGGAAATTATGAGAATTAGATATAAAAAGTGGGCAAGACCAGAGTTAGAAGCAAGTAGTTTTTATGAAGACGAGCCAGAAAAATGGAAAGGTATATGGAAAGAACACTTTAAGGATATTAACAAACCAATACATTTAGAATTAGGATGTGGAAAAGGTCAATTTATATCAAAATTGGCAGTAGAAAATCAAGAAATCAACTATATAGCAATTGATTTGGTAGATGCAATGCTTGGATTAGCTAAAAGAAATGTAGAAGAAGTATATAAAGAGGCAAATATAGAGCCCAATAATATTATACTTACAAGATTTGATATAGAAAGAATATTTTTGATGCTTGACAAAAAAGATAAGATAGAAAGAATATATATTAACTTTTGTAATCCTTGGCCACGAGGAAAACATAGAAAAAAAAGACTTACACATACAAGGCAATTAGAAAAATATAAAGAATTCTTAATAGATAAAGGAGAAATATATTTCAAGACTGATGATGATGAATTATTTGAATCTAGTTTAATATATTTTGAGGAATGTGGATTTGAAATCATCCAGAAAACTTATGATTTACATAGTACACCAATATTTGAAAAAAATATAGAGACAGAACATGAGAAAATGTTCTCAGAACAAGGAATAAAAATTAAAGCATTAATTGCAGTAAAGAAATAAAACAATATTAACTTAAAATGTCCCAAACAGAAACGTCCCCAATAGGACATAAAAAAGGAATGAGATAAATGGAAATTCAAGATGTGATAAATAATAAAGAAGATAGGCAATTCGTAATGCAAGCAGTACAAGAAAAAGGTAAATTTTTGGAATTTGCTTCACATATATTACAGGATGATAAAGAAGTTGTAATAGAAGCTTTAAAACAAGATGGAGAAGCACTGGAATTTGCAAGTGATAGATTAAAAGATGATAAAGAAATCTTGTTATTAGGAGTAACAAAAGCACCTTGGACGGTATGCTATGCTTCAGACAGACTTAGATTAGATAAGGAAATAATATTAGAAAGTTGTAGGAATTATGGACAAGCTTTGTATTATGCTAGTGAACAATTAAGAGACGATAAAGAAGTAGTAAAAGCAGCAATTCAAAATAAAGGAATTATTATTAAATATGCAAGTTTAAGAGTAAGACAAGATAAGGAACTAGCTTTAATTGCAGTAAAACAAAACAAACAAGCATATCATTTTCTTTCAGATGAATTAAAACAAGATGAAGATATAAAAAGTTTGTTATAAAATACTTGAATAAATAATATAGATTTGATATTATGAATACGATAAAAATAATGTCTTATAAGGAGTGTCCTGGATAACAAAAATATAGTCAAGGAAACATCCCTAAAGGAGGATAAAATGTCTTTTATAGATAAAATAAAACAAAGAGCAAAAAATGATAAAAAAACTATAGTATTACCAGAAGCTGAAGATATAAGAGTTCTAAAAGCAACTAGTCAAGTATTACAAGAAAAATATGCTAATATTATTTTAGTAGGAAATAGAATTAATATAGAGAAAAAAGCTGAAGAGAATAATTTAGATATTAAAGATGCAAAGATTGTAGAACCAAATAATTCTGAAAAATATGATGAATATGTTAATTTGTTATATGAATTAAGAAAAGAAAAAGGCATGACAATTGAAAAAGCAAAAGAATTAGTCAAAGACCCAGTATATTATGGGATGCTTATGCTTAAAGATAACAATAGTGATGCAGATGGATTAGTATCAGGAGCAGCACATTCTACATCAGACACATTAAGACCAGCATTGCAAATTTTAAAAACACTACCAGATACTAAATTAGTTTCAGCTTTTTTTGTTATGGTAGTTCCTGATTGTGAATATGGTAATGAAGGAACATTTATATTTGGAGATTGTGGATTAAATGAAAATCCAAATGCAGAACAATTATCAGAAATAGCCATATCATCTAGTAAAAGTTTCAAACACTTAGTTGGTGAAGAACCAAAAGTAGCAATGCTTTCTTACTCTACACATGGAAGTGCAAAATCAGAATTAACTAAAAAAGTAATTGAAGGAACTAAATTGTTGAAAGAAAAAGAACCCAATATTATAGTAGATGGAGAATTACAACTAGATGCAGCTATAGTACCAGAAATTGCGAAATCTAAAGCACCAAACAGTCCTTTAAAAGGAGAAGCAAACATATTAATATTTCCAGAACTAGACGCTGGGAATATAGGATATAAATTAGTACAACGATTAGGAAAAGCAGAAGCATATGGGCCACTTTGTCAAGGAATTGCAAAACCAGTAAATGACTTATCAAGAGGGTGTAGTAGTAAAGATATTGAAGGAGTAATTGCAATTACAGCAGTCCAAGCTCAAGATGATTTTAGGGACGGAGGAAAAAATCATCATGATTAAAGAAACTATATTATTATGATTTGTAGAGACAGGAAAAATGATGATTTTTTCCTCCGTCCCTAAAATCATCAAAGGGAGGAAGTTTATGAAAATTTTAGTTTTGAATTCAGGAAGTTCATCGTTGAAATATCAAGTGATTGATATGGATACAGAGGAGATGCTTGTAAAAGGATATTTTGAAAGAATAGGTCAACCTAATTCTTTTTTAACACATAAAGTAAATGGAGAAAAACGTAAATTTGAACATTATGCAAAAAATCATGAACAAGCAATAGAATTTGTGCTAAGTAGAATTACGAATAATCATTATGGTGTAATTAAAGATTTAAGCGAATTAGGGGGAATAGGGCATCGTGTTGTACATGGAGGAGAGAAGTTTTCAAAGTCAGTAATAATTACAGATGATGTAATAAAAGAAGTTGAAAAATGTAATGATTTAGCTCCATTACATAATCCAGCATGTTTATTGGGAATAAAAGCTTGCCAGAAAGTAGTGCCAAATATGAAAATGGTAGCAGTATTTGATACAGCTTTTCATCAAACAATAGATAAAGAAAAATATATTTATCCAATTCCATATGAATATTATAAGAAATATGGAATAAGAAAATATGGTTTTCATGGTACATCACATCAATATGTAGCAAATAGAGTGGCTGAAATAATGAATAAAGATATAAAAGATTTAAAAATTATAAACTGTCACTTGGGTCAAGGTGCAAGCATATGTGCTATAAAAGAAGGAAAATCTGTTGAAACAAGTATGGGGCTAACACCGCTAGGAGGAATTCCTATGGGGACTAGAAGTGGAGATTTAGATCCTTCAATTGTTACATATTTAATGAATAAAGAAAAACTATCATTAGATGAGATGAATTCAATATTAAATAAAGAATCAGGAGCATATGGAGTTTCAAGAGTATCTGTAGATTTTAGAGATATAGAAACAGAAGCGCTGGCAGGAGGAACACATGCAAAATTAGCATTGAATGTTTTCCATTATTTAGTAGCTCAATATATAGCAAAATGTGCAGTTGCTATGGGGGGATTTGATGTACTTACATTTACAGCTGGTGTAGGAGAAAAAGGACCAATATCTAGAAAAGCTATTTGTGAACAATTAGGAGTGTTTGGAGTAAAAATAGATAATGAAAAGAACAAGATAAGAGGAGAAGAAGTAGAACTTTCTAGTGAGGATTCAAAAGTAAAAGTATATGTGGTACCTACAAATGAAGAATTAATGATTGCAAGGGAAACATTAAATTTAGTGAAGTAATAAGTTGCCAAAAGATATATGTTTTTTTAATAAGTATGGAAAGGAAAAAACAATGAAAAAATATAATGGAGAATATAGCAAGACTCTAGAAACAGAAAGATTAATTTTAAGAAAATATAATAAAGATGATTTTGAAATGCTATATAAAAATTATGTTAGTGACGAGAAAGTTCCTAAGTATTGTACTTGGAAACCTTGTAACACCAAAAAGAAGCTGATGATTTATTATGCAGATGGTATAAAGGTTATGAAGATCCTGAAAAACTAATGTGGATGATTATAGAAAAAATATCAAATCAGGGAATAGGAATTATAAGAGTTACTAATAAATTGATAGAAAAAAATGAATGTGAAATTGGATATAGTATAGGCTCAAAATGGTGGAATAAAGGATATACAACAGAAGCAGTAAATAAAGTGATAGAATACTTGACTAAAAACATTGGATTTGATACTATAGTAGCTGAAGTGTCAGAAAATAATATTGCTTCTAAAAGAGTTTTAGAAAAAGCAGGATTAAAACTATACAAAAATCAAAATGGCGAATTAATTTACAAATATCAAAATAAAGAAAAATATTTAGGAGGAGAAAGATAAAAATGAAAATTTTAGTATTAAATTGTGGTAGTTCATCACTAAAATATCAATTAATAAATATGGATACAGAAGATGTAATGGCTTCTGGGAAATATGAAAGAATAGGAGAAGATGAAGCTTTTATTACACATAAAGTAAATGGACAAAAAATAGAAATAAAAAATGCAGTATATAATCATACAGAAGCTATTGATTTTACATTAAAACAATTAGTAAATCCAGAATATAAAGTAATAGATTCTTTAGCTGAAATAAATGCAATAGGACATAGATTAGCACATGGAGGAGAAAAAATAGCAGAATCTGTTATTATAGATGAAGAGGTGGAAAAAGTTTTAAAGGAATATACAGATTTAGCACCATTACATAACCCAGCATGTATTGCAGGAATAGAAGCTTGTAAGAATGTTATGCCAGGTAAACCAATGGTAGGGGTATTTGACACAGCTTTTCATAGAACAATTTCTAAAGAAAAATATGTATATCCAATTCCATATAAATATTATAAACAATATGGAGTAAGAAAATATGGATTCCATGGAACATCACACATGTATGTGTCACAAAGATTGGCTGAAATAGAAAATAAAAATATTGAAGATATAAAAATAGTAACATGCCATCTAGGCCAGGGGTCTAGTATCTGTGCAGTAGATGGAGGAAAATCAGTAGATACAAGTATGGGATTAACACCACTAGGAGGAATACCTATGGTTACTAGATGTGGAGATTTAGACCCATCTATACTTCTATATTTAATGAAGAAAGAAAATCTAACTGCAGATGAAATGGAATCAATCTTAAACAAACAATCAGGAGTTCAAGGAATTTCAGGATTAGCACCAGACTTTAGAGTAATTGAAGCTGAAAGTTACGAAAATAATGAAAGAGCAAAAATCGCAATGGAAAGTTTCAAATATGCAATAGCAAGTTATATTGCAAAATATGCAGTGGCAATGAACGGAATCGATTATATAGTATTTACAGGTGGAGTTGGAGAGAACCAAATAAATATTAGAAAAGGAATATGCGAACAACTAAAATTTATGGGAGTAGAAATAGATGCAGACTTAAATAATATGAGAGGAGAAGAAAAACTAGTTTCAAAACCAGATTCGAAAGTAAAGATTTATGTAATTCCAACAAATGAAGAATTAATGATTGCTAAAGAAACTCAAAGACTTACGAAGTAATTCTCATTTTGGGGTCGGGTATTAAAATGAAAAAATACAATTTGATGATTTTATAATAAATAAAGGGATAGGATTTTAAAGATTTCTATCCTTTTCTATTGACATTAACTAGAATATATGTTTAAATGTTTACTATAAACAAAAGATAATATTTACAACAAAGTTAAAAAGAGAGGAGGTGTAATAATGGAAGGTACTATTGCTATAGCTACAGTTTATAAAGAACTTAAAGAGTTTAGAGTGGAAAGTGAAAAGTGCTGGCAACAAAATGAAAAGCGTTGGGAAGAAAATGATAGAAGATGGAAGGCAAACGATGAAAGATGGAAAACAAATGATAAAAAATTAACTACTTTAGAAAGATTATCGGAAAAAGCAGATGAAAGGTTAACTGCATTAGAAAAGTTATCAGAAAGTACAGATAAAAGGCTAACAGCATTAGAAAAAGGAAGAACTCAAGACAGAAAGGATATCTTAAATATACTAGATACAATGCAAAAAAGTATTGATAATCAATTTTCCGATTTAAAGGAATATATGGATGTAAGATTTGATAAAATATATTCTGCTCAAATGGTAAATGACATTGAACATGCAGAATTTAGACAATTGCTTAAAGTTTATGGAGTTAGAATAAATCTTCAGAATTCTCGAATTACATATTTGGAAAACTGGAAAAAAGAATGTGATGATGGTTTTGTAGCAGTTAATTAGTTAATAGTAAAAATAAAGTAATAAAAATAGTATAAAATGAAATAATAATTAAAACAATAAATTCAATAATGTATAAAAAATAAAATAAATAGTATGAAAAGTATTGAAAAATCAAAAAAATGTGATATAATATAAACTGTTAATATATAAAAGACTATAACAAGGACGCAATAAATAATAAAATATCTTAAAGAGAGCCAAGGTTGGTGTGATTTGGTAAGTAAAAATTATTTATTATCACCTTAGTTTGTTACTAAACTGAAAGAAAAAGTAAGTTAGTCGTATTCCTGCGTTAAAGGAGAATAAGAGAGTGGATTGTATTAAATATATATTTACTAACTTAGGTGGTACCGCGGAATAAAGCAATAATTTCGTCCTAACATAAAATTGTTAGGACGATTTTTGTTTATAAAAATTTAATGGAGGGAAGTATTATGCAAGAATTAAAAATTAATGGGATTTATAAACACTTTAAAGGAAATTATTATTTAGTTGAGGATGTTGCAAAAGATTCAGAAACTAAACAGGAAATGGTAGTATACAGAAGATTATATGAGGATGGAGGATTATGGGTAAGACCTAAAGATATGTTCTTATCAGAAGTAGATCACAATAAATATCCAAATGTAAAACAAAAATATAGATTTGAATTACAAGATATAAAAAGTGTAGCAGATAAATTTTGTAAATAATATATTAAAAAGCTTAAACGCACAAAAGTAAAAAACGACAAAATAAGACAAGAATGTGAGACAAAATTGGACTGTCCCAACTGTCTCATTTAAATAAAATAAGGAGGATTTTTTATGTACAAAAAAGTAGAACTTAAAGATGGATTTGTAGGAATGGAGCATGAAGTTTCTAAGAATTGGAAGGAGAAAGATATTATTAAAAAGAATTTTGCTATGAATGAAGGCAAAAGATATTTTACTTTTTATGATGGACCACCAACAGCAAATGGAAAACCTCATGTTGGTCATATTGAGACAAGGGTTATGAAAGATATTATTCCTAGATATAAAGTAATGAAGGGATATAAAGTTATTCGTAAAGCTGGATGGGATACACATGGACTTCCAGTAGAGCTTGAAATAGAAAAGAAACTTGGGATTTCAGGAAAAGAACAAATTGAAGAATATGGCGTAGAGAAATTTGTTAAAGAATGTAAAGATAGTGTATTCACATATGTTCATATGTGGGAAGAAATGACAAATAAAGTTGGATATTGGGTAGATATGGAAAATCCATATGTAACATATCATAATGACTACATTGAGTCTGTTTGGTGGGCTTTAAAACAAATGTGGGATAAGGGGCTTTTGTATGAAGGGCACAAAGTTATGCCATATTGTCCAAGATGTGGAACAGCTTTATCTTCTCATGAAGTAGCACAAGGATATAAAGATGTAAAAGATTTAACATGTATTGCTAAATTTAAAGTAGTAGATGAAGATAAATATATATTAGCATGGACAACAACACCATGGACATTACCATCTAACTTAGCACTTTGTGTAAACAAATCTTATGAATATGCCGAAATAAAAGCTAATATTGGAACTGAAGAAGAGCCAAAATATGAAAACTATATTTTAGCAAAAGATTTAATTGATACAGTATTAAAAGAAACACCTTATGAAATTTTAAAAACATTTAAGGGTGAAGAATTATTAGGAACAAAATATGAAAGATTAATGCCATTTGGAGAAGTAGATGGAAAAGCATTTGAAGTAATTCATGGAGACTATGTAAATTTAGATGATGGTACAGGAATCGTTCATATTGCGCCAGCATATGGTGAAGATGATAGCCTTGTATCAAAACAAAATGGAATTACTTTTATCAACTTAGTAGATAAAGCAGGAAAATTTGTAAAAGAAGTAGAACCATGGGCAGGAAGATTTGTAAGAGATTGTAACGAAGATATTTGTAAATGGTTAAAAGAAGAAAATAAATTATTTAGCAAAGAAAAACACTTACACTCTTATCCACATTGTTGGAGATGTGACACACCACTTCTTTACTATCCAAAAGAGAGTTGGTTTGTTGCTATGAGTAAGTTAAGAGACGAATTAGTAGCTAACAACAATAAAGTGAACTGGTATCCAGATACAATTAGAACAGGAAGATTTGGAAAATTCTTAGAAAATGTAATAGACTGGGGAATTTCAAGAGATAGATATTGGGGTACGCCACTACCAGTATGGACTTGTGAAGATGAAAATTGTGGTCATCAAGAGTGTATTGGTTCAATTGAAGAATTAAAAGAAAAAGGAATTGAAGTACCAGAAAATATCGAATTACACAAGCCATATATTGACAATGTAGACTTAAAATGCCCAAAATGTGGTAAGAAAATGCATAGAGCAAAAGAAGTTATTGATTGCTGGTTTGATTCTGGTTCAATGCCTTTTGCACAATGGCACTATCCATTTGAAAATAAAGAAATGTTTGACAATAACTTCCCAGCAGGATTCATCTCAGAAGCAATTGATCAAACAAGAGGATGGTTCTATACATTAACAGCAATTGGAACAGCATTATTTGGAAAAACACCATTTGAGAACTGTATAGTTTTGGGACACGTATTAGATGAAAAAGGACAAAAGATGTCTAAATCAAAAGGAAATGGTGTAGACCCTATGGTGTTATTAGACCAAGTTGGAGCAGATGCAACAAGATGGCACTTCTATACATGCTCAGCACCATGGCTTCCAACAAGATTAGGATTAAAAAACGTACAAGAAACACAAAGAGGATTTTTAAGTACTTTATGGAATGTATACTCATTCTATGTTCTATATGCAGAAATAGACCAATTCAATCCATTAAAATACAGTGATTTCAAAATTACAAATGTAATGGATAAATGGATTATTTCTAAATTAAATACACTTGTAAAAGATGTAGATGAGAAATTAGAAAAATACGATATATTATCTGCAGCATTACAAATTGAAAACTTTACAGATGAACTTTCAAACTGGTATGTACGTAGAAATAGAGAAAGATTCTGGTTAACTGAACTAACAGATGAAAAAATAGGTGCATATGTAACATTATATAAAGTATTAACAACATTAATAAAAATAGCAGCACCATTTGTACCATTTATTACAGATGATATATATCAAAACTTAGTAGTAGGATTAGATAAAAAAGCTCCAGAAAGTGTACATCTATGTTTGTGGCCAGAAGTGGATGAAAAAGCAATAAATGAAAATCTAGAAAAAGAAATGGACTTAGCATATAAAATTGTAAAATTAGGAAGAAGCGCTAGAAATGCTGCTAATATCAAAAATAGACAACCACTTTCAGAAATGTTAATTTCAGTAGATACATTGCCAGAGTACTATTCAGATATAGTAAAAGAGGAATTAAATGTAAAACAGATAGAATTAGGAGCAGAAATGTCTGAATACGTAAACTTTGAAATTAAACCAAATTTACCAGTACTTGGAAAAGAATACGGAAAATTAATACCAAGAATAAGACAAGAAATAGCTAACAAAAATCAAATGGACTTAGCAAATACAGTGAAAAATGGCGGAGTAGAATATGTTGAAATAGATGATACACAAATAGAATTAAATGCAGAAAATCTATTAATAACAATGCAAGGAAAAGAAGGATTTGCATTTAGCGGAGAAGGAGAATTAGGTGTTGTGTTAGATACTCATATTACACAAGAACTAAAAGAAGAAGGATATGTACGTGAAATATTATCAAAAGTACAAAACATGAGAAAAGAAAAGGGATTTGAAGTATTAGATAACATCAATTTATATGTAGCTGGAAATAAAATGCTAGAAAGAATTATAAAAGAAAATGAAGAACTAATTAAACATGATACTTTAGCAGTAAAAGTTATTTATGATGAGGAAAGAGCAGAATATACTGAAACAAACATTAATGGAGAAAAATTAAATATTGATGTTGAAGTTGACTAAGGGGACGCGCCCCTTGGTCTCTTTTTATTATTAAATTTTTAATATAAAAAAATAAAATTTAAATTACAATAA
>CAQRYF010000054.1 GCA_948875265.1 uncultured Clostridia bacterium | reverse complement strand
TGAACTTTTCATCAGATATTCTCTTAGGGTGATTTTATCATAAATTAATCACAATAAATAAATGTTATGTGTTGAAATTTACATAAATATATGATAAAATAAATGAGCTCAAGATAGTATAATATATTTAATTAAACTATTCACTTGATTACAATATATAATAAAACATCATATGGAGGTAGCTTTATGAAAAGGACATTTAAAGTAGTAGCATTTATAATTTATATATTAGTAAGTATTCAAATGCTTTTATTGATAGACAATTATATTTTGCAATATATGGTATCTTCCATTATTGGAGGTGTTGGAGTTGGGATTTTTTGTTGGAAGCTTTATTGGTATAGTATAGAAATAGATTTTAAGTTTGTTCAAGAACTTAAAAAAATATTAAAAGAAATACTTATGTATATACCAATTATGTTATTAAAAGCTATAATTAATGGATTTTTTATAACAGGAACATCTATAAATCAACAAGAAGTTACACAAGAGTTATTGAATTCTCCTATAATATATTCAATAATAATCATTATTATTGGACCAATATATGAGGAAGGATTCTTTCGGTTATTCCCATACATTTTTATGAAAAATAAAAGATTGTTATATATTATTATTACTTCACTAATATTTGCAGGAGGACATGTTAGCAGTAGTTTGAATCCATTATATTATATAGTACTATATTTAATAAGTAGTATTTGGTATGCGTATCGTTATAGTCATACGGAAGACGTGCTAGTTCCAGTATCTATACATATGTTTAATAATTTGATTGCTGTTATATTTACATTTATAAAATAGCTGTTTTGAGTTAAGTGATGTTTAATTAAATTAAGAGAAGATTTTCAAACTAGAAGTTTTCTTTTAACACAGGTAGTTTTATATTATCTGTGTTTTTTATAATTTATATATAAATGCAAATATTTAAAGAATAAATAATTTATAATAATTGCAAAAAGTATCTAAATATAGTAAAATAAAGATGTTAATAACTATAAATAGTAAATTACTTAAAGGTTAAAGGATAATGTAAAAGAGTATCTTTAATACGGCAAAGATGATGAAAATGAAATGGCTCTAATGGAATGAGAGGAGAAAATATGAAGCAAGAATTAATAAAGTTATCACAAGATGTAGAAGAGGAAATTAAACCATTATTGGAAAATATAGATAAAATTTGCAAGAAGAATAGTGAGAAGATATTAAATGCATTTCAAAATTGTGACTTACAAGAATCACATTTAGTTTCTTCAACTGGGTATGGTATTGATGAACCAGGAAGAAATAAAATAGAAGAAATATATTCACAAGTTTTTAAAGCAGAAGATGCTTTAGTTAGAACTCAGTTGATATCGGGAACGCATGCTTTAGCAGTAACATTATTTGCTTTATTACGTCCAAATGAAACAATGCTAAGCATAACAGGTGCACCATATGATACTTTACAAACAGTAATAGGTATAGGAAAAGACGTTAATAAAAGTTCTTTGAAATCATTTAATATTAACTATGAACAAATTGAATTAATAAATGATGATTTTGATATTGAGAGAATTCAAGAAAGATTATTAAAAAATGATGTAAAATTAGTTGAAATACAAAGGTCTAGAGGATATTCTACAAGAAAAAGTTTGACAATAGAAAAGATAGAGAAGGCTATAAAAGCAATAAGAGAAGTGAATAAAAATGTTATAATAATGGTAGATAATTGTTACGGAGAGCTAGTACAAGATAGAGAACCAATAGAAATAGGAGCTGATATAGCAGTAGGATCTTTAATGAAAAATTTAGGAGCTGGTATTGCTACTTCAGGTGCATATATTGTTGGAAATAGAGAATTAGTTGAATTGTGTGCAGAAAGATTGACAACACCAGGAATTGGAAAAGAGATAGGCCCATCATTAAATCAAAATTCATTGTTATTAAAAGGCTTATTTTTTGCACCTAGTGTAGTAGCAAGTAGTGTGAAGACTGCAATATTTGCAAGTAGAATGCTAGAAAAGTTAGGATATAATGTGGAACCAAAATATGATGAGAAAAGAGCTGATATAGTACAAACAATTAGTTTGAAAACAGAACAGAATTTGATTAAATTCTGTCAAGGAATACAAAGAGGTTCGCCAATTGATTCAAATGTAATTCCATATCCAGGAGATATGGGGGGGTATGAAGATAAAGTAATTATGGCGGCAGGAACATTTACCCAAGGTTCAACAATTGAATTAAGTTGTGATGGACCATTAAGAGAGCCATATATTGCATATATGCAAGGAGGACTTACATATGAATATGGTAAACTTGGAGTATTAAAAGCAATTGAGTATATGCAACAAGAAAAATAAATTATATTTAGAAAGGTGTTGAAAAAAATGACAGTAGTTATTGTGTTAGTAATTTTAATAGTTTTAGTAACTGCAATATTGATATTTGGAGGAAGAACACAAAGAGTAGAGTATAAAAGGATTGAGAAGGAAAGAAAACTTGCTGAGAAAAATGCTAAAAAAGAAATAAAAGAGAAAGAAAAGGAAATTAGAAATTCTAAAGATACATATGTAGATATATTAAAATCTTCAACAGAAGAAGGAGAAAATGTGGAAAATATAATTCAAAATAGTGTTGAAGAAAGTTTTAATGAAGAAGTAATAGATAGTAATGTAGTTAATGAAAATATGGTTAATGATGTTATTTCTGATGATGATATTATTTTTAGTGAATTTATGACTGATAATGATATTCTTAGCCAAGATATAACTGAGAATAATATTAATGATGAGAGTAATGTAAATGAGGATATTATTGATATTGAAGAGAAAGATAATAAGGAAGAAGAAAGTACAGATGATTTTGATGAAGGTACAGATATAACATTTCTATTTGATGATGAAAAAGAAAATGATGATAAAAAAGTTAAGGAAACTGATAGTGTTATAGATACATTAGATATGTATATTAAAGAAGCACAAGCTAATGATATTGGTTATCTAAATGGAGATGATCCTAATGATACTAATAAAAAAGAGATTGTAGATGAAGAAAAAACAAAAACAGTAAAAAATAAAACAACAGCAAAAAAGACTTCTACAGATAAAAATTCAACAGTATCAAAGGATAAAAAAGAGGAAAAACCAAAGTCTAGTAAAAGTACAACAACAAAAAAGACAACTAAAAAATCATCTGGAACTAATAAGAAAACAAGTACAACAAAAAAATCACCTAAAAAAGAAAGAAATGATAATTAGATATAAAATAGAAGGATAAAAGATGAAAGTAATTGTAATAGGAGGAGGACCAGCTGGTATGATGGCAGCTATAGCTGCTAGCCAGAATGGAAATCAAGTTATTTTAATAGAAAAAATGCAATCTCTTGGAAGGAAATTGCTAATAACAGGAAAGGGAAGATGTAATATAACATCTTCTTTAAGTATGGAAGAATTTATAAAAAATACTCCTGGAAATGGAATGTTTTTATATAGTTGTTATCAAAGATATAATAATCAAGATATTATTAAATTTTTAGATGAGCAGGGATTAAAAGTAAAAGAAGAAAGAGGAAATAGAATATTTCCTATAACAGATAAATCTCAGGATGTATTAAGATGTTTTACAAAAAAGTTAAAAGAATTAGATGTAGAAATTAAGTATAATACAAAAGTTGAAGAAATTATATTAAATGAAGATAAAGAGTTAAATATAAAAGAAGTAGTTGGAGTAAGAACTACAACAGAAGTTTTAAAAGCAGATAAAATCATACTAGCAACAGGAGGAAAAAGCTATCCTTTAACAGGATCAACAGGTGATGGATATAAGTTAGCACAAAAATTAGGGCATACAATAACTAAAATAAAACCATCACTTGTACCATTAGAGATATATGAAAAGGATATTTGTAAAAATTTACAAGGATTAAGCTTAAGAAATGTAAATATAAAAATGATAGACAATGAAAATAAAAAGATAATTTATGAAGATTTTGGAGAAATGATATTTACACATTTTGGAGTATCTGGGCCTATAATACTAAGTTCATCAGCTCATTTGGTAAGATATAAAAATATAGAAGAAAAGATGCAAAATAAAAATATAATATTAAGCATAGATTTTAAGCCAGCTCTTTCAGAGAAGAAATTAGACGAAAGGATTTTAAGAGACTTTAAAGAGTTTAAAAATAAACAATTTAAAAATTGTTTAGATAAATTATTACCTCAAAAATTAATTCCTAGTGTAGTAGAAATAAGCAACATAAATCCTAATAAAAAAGTAAATGAAATTACTAAGGAAGAAAGAAGTAGGTTAGTAAAATTACTTAAAAGCTTTAAGACAGAGATTAAGCAATTTAGACCAATAGATGAGGCTATTATTACAAGTGGTGGAATTAAAATTAAGGAGATTAATCCTAAAACAATGGAATCTAAGATAGTAAGAAATCTATATTTTGCGGGAGAAATCATAGATGTAGATAGTTATACAGGGGGATTTAATTTACAAATAGCATATTCTACTGGATTTGTGGCAGGTAGTTTATAATTTGAATTGGAGGAAATAATGGAGAAATTTATAACTATTAAAGAAAATGTTCAAATTGAAATTGTAGAGAAAAAGTCAAAATTTATAGCTAATTTCTTTTATGTAGAAAGCGCACAACAAGTAGAAAATATTATAAAACAGACAAAAAAGAAATATTTTGATGCAAGACATAATTGTATAGCTTATAGAATAATTGAAAATGGCCAGTTAATAGAAAAGTTTAGCGATGATGGAGAGCCATCAGGAACTGCAGGTGCACCAATGTTGAATATTTTACAAAAAAATGAATTAGTAAATGTGCTAATAATAGTTACAAGATATTTTGGAGGAATACTTTTAGGTACAGGAGGATTAGTTCGTGCTTATTCAAGTAGTCTGATAAATGCTATAGAAAATAGTGAAAAAGTTTTAAAATGTATTGGAGAAGAATTGGAAGTAACATTAGATTACAATAACTTCGAAAATTTTAAATATTATTGCAAAAATAATGAAATTAATATAATAGATGTAAGATATACAGAAAATATTGTTTGTAGAATAGAGATAGAACAATTAAAAAAACAAAAATTAGTAAGTGATTTTGAAACAAAAAAAATAATTTTGAAAGATATTAAAGATATTTCTATAAAATTTGTAACGAAAAGTATATAAAAAAAATACTTTTGTAAAAAGTTGGAAAAATTTTCCAAAAATATATTGCAAAACCTCGAAAAAGATATTATAATACGAAATGTAAAAATTTTACAGTAAAATATTTTTAGGAGGGGTATTATGAAAGAAAAACTTACAGTTTTAATCGCGGACGATAATCAAGATTTTAGCCAAACATTATCTTCATATATAAATGCTCAAGATGATATGGAAGTAATAGGGATGGCAAGGGATGGAAATGAAGCAATAGATATGATAACTAATACTATGCCAGATATTGTGTTATTAGATGTAATAATGCCACATTTAGACGGAATAGGAGTACTAGAAAATATAAATAGAATAAAGATTGAAAAAAGACCAATTTGCATTATGTTATCAGCAGTAGGACAAGACAAAATAACTCAAAGAGCGGTATCTTTAGGAGCAGAATATTATATTATAAAACCTTTTGATATTGAGTTATTAATAAAAAGAATGAGAGAAATTAAATATTTTAAACCAAGTCAAGCTAATGGAAATAATTTTATAACAAGAGAAACAAAGATGCAATATATAGAATTATCAGAAAATGATAGTAAGAAAGAGGAAAACTTAGAAGCATTAGTTACAAATATAATTCATGAAGTTGGTGTTCCTGCTCATATTAAAGGATACCAATATTTAAGAGAAGCTATAATGATGGTTGTAAATGATATTGATGTTATAAATCAAATAACAAAGAGTTTATATCCTAAAATTGCTTTCAAATTTAATACAACACCAAGTCGTGTAGAGCGTGCAATTCGCCATGCAATTGAAGTTGCTTGGGGACGTGGACAACAAGAAGCTGTTGAAAGTATATTTGGATATACAATTTCAGCTTCTAAAGGAAAGCCAACAAATTCAGAATTTATAGCAATGATAGCAGATAAGTTGAGATTAGAACTTAAGAGTGCATAAAAATGTTATAAATGGAAATAGATTTTTATAATAATAGGATAACGTAATAGATTATAGATAAACCTTTGATATTTATTTGAATAATAAATATTTAAGGTTTATTTTTTGATAAGAAATGGTGATTATAATAGAAATACATATACCAGCCATGTGGAATGCTGCTCGGTGCTATATCTAAAAGATTCGATACAATAGTTGAATTTACTGCTTTTGAGAATTTTGTTAGTTTTGAGAGAAAAGGCAAAAATAAGGTTAAAAGAGTCGAAAATAATAAAATTAAGGTAACGATAGAAGTTGATATGGTGTGCGAAGCAGTATAAATTGATAATAAAAAATATGAATGTTTGGAGATAAAACTTAAATTAAAAATACGCATTTTATACAAATGAAGTGCCCCCCAATTATTAGACAAAAAGTTTAATAAGGAGGGTTCATTTTTATATTGAAAAATTAGAATTGAACTAAAAAGTATAATAGAAATGAGTAGGTATGCACCCACTCATCTCCTAAACCAAAAAATGTTATCACTATGATGATTATTTTACCAATTGCTTGAATCTGCATCAGATGGCAGTCTTAAATTACCTCTTGGTGGAACACTAACGGTTCCAACCTTAGGACCGTCCGGAATACAATTTCGTTTGAATTGATTGTGGAAATTCATCCTTAATATATTTTTACAATAATTAAATCAACAATTTGTATAACCTTCTAATTTTTGGAAAAACTAATACAAATACATAAATTATAAGGAGGTACAAATGAAAGAGAATAATTTAAAAAATATGATAGTATTAAAAGAACTACCATCAAATATAATAGAAGAGGCAATAGTTATCTTAAAAAGTGGTACAAAAATAAGAAATTTAGAAAAGATTGAGAAAAATAAAGTCACCGAACGCAATAGTAATGAAAACAGAGATAAAGAATATATAATAAAGGAAGCGGAAATGCTTGTTAATCAATATATGGCGGATATGGAAAATACAAAAGAGAATAAAGTGATATTTAAGAATAAAATCAATAAAAAGTATAAGAATTTAAAAAAATATGCATATATTTCTACTTTTATAATGTTTATACAAGCATTAATGATATTAATTAAATAAGTAATAAAACCTTTTTTCCTATCATATAGTTTAAGAGAAAACTAAGGAAGAGAGGTTTTTTTATATGGAAAGAGCATTAACTGTGGAAGAAAAAATAAGACGAGCTGAAGAGATATATGAAAAGAGAAGGCAAGGGAATGAAAGAACAGTTGCAACTGTAAATGTAAATAATAAAAAAGATATAAAATTATTAAAAAAAATGATAATACAAATAGTTGTATGTGTTTCAATTTATTTAATTATATATGCAATTCAAAATAATGATTATGTGTTTTCAAAGGATTTTATAAATAAAATAAATGAATTAATTTCATATGACACAAATTTTAGTGATATATATCATAATGCTAAAAATTACATTATGAGTATAACAACAAAGCAAAATCAAGAAATTACTCCTCCAGAGGAAGGAATAGGAGGTTCTGAAGAGGCTACAAACAGTATAGAAGAAGTGAATAATAATCAAGAACAAAATAGTATAAATGAGGCAGACGGGAGTAAGCAAAATATATCACAAGAAGAACAAGATATTATAAACATAAAAAATACTACCTCATTTATAAAACCAATACAAGGAGTAATAAGCTCAAAATATGGATATAGAGATACTGCAACAGGAAACGTTCCAAAGAATCACACAGGGACAGATATTGCAGCAAATATTGGGACAAAAATAGTATCAGCTACAGATGGAGAAGTAGTATTAGCTTCAGAAGAAGGTGACTATCGGAAAACATTTAAAAATTCAAATAGGGGAAGTTAGTATAATATATGCTCATTGTAATAACCTGTATGTAAAACAAGGTGATAAGGTGACACAAGGACAAGAAATCGCAGAAGTTGGATCAACAGGAAATTCAACACGGACCACATTTACATTTTGAAGTAAGGATTTCAGAAAGGATAGTAGATCCACAAAATTTATTAGAACTATAAAGGAGATAAGTATGCGATTTAGAATTGATTTGAAAATATTTGTGTTTTTAATTTTGTTTTATTTTACAAAGCAAATAGAAACATATGCAATGATAATGTTTTTTGCTATTATTCATGAGTTTGGCCATCTATTAGCAGGATTAATACTTGGTATGAAACCAGAAAAAATGGATATAATGCCATATGGAATAAGTATATCATTTAAATTGATGCCAAGAGATTACAATAATAAAATATTAAATGGTAATTTGTTAGAAATAAAGAAAATATTTGTAGCAATTGCAGGACCATTAACAAATTTATTAATAATGGTAATTTGTTATAATCTAAATATAGATTTATTTACCAAAGCAATTATTATATATGCAAATCTACTTTTGATATTATTTAATTTATTACCGTTATATCCATTAGATGGAGGTAGGATATTAAAGGGGATTTTACATATTATTTTTGGAAAACAGAAGGCAGAAAGATATATTAATAATATATCTTTTGCTTCAATAATGACATTAACAATAATTGCTAGTATCACAATATACATGGCTAAAAATATAGCTATATTCCTAATTGTAATATTTTTATGGTATGTATATATCAAACAAGATTTGGTATATAGAAGAAAGAATAAAATTTATAATTTAGTGCAAAAAACTATTGAAATTAGATAAAATAAATAGTAAACTAATACTAAAGATAAAAAAGGAGAATTCTAATGATGAAATCAATGACAAGAAATCAAAAAGGTATTTCTTTAATTACATTAAGCATAACTGTTATAGTATTAGTAATTATAACTAATGTGATAATATATAATCTACAAGATAATCTTGGAATAGAACGAGTAAGAAATATGCAAAATGATATAGAAAATTTAAGAGATAAGGTTGATTCATATTATTTACAATATGGTACAATACCAATAATAAATAAAGAATATACAAATATTGCAAGCATAGATGTTATAGGTGTTAATGATACAGGAAAATTTTATATTGTAGATTTATCAGCATTAGAGAATCTAACTTTAACATATGGAGAAGATTATAAAAAGATAGCAGATAATATAGATATAAATACACTAGATGATATATATATTATAAATGAATCAAGTCATAATATTTTTTATGTTAAAGGTATTACTGTAGATGGTATAACTTATTATACAGATTATACAAAAAATGATGAAGGATATGTAGATAGAGAAAATATTAATGATAGATTAAAGCATATATATGTTAATGGTGTAAAAATACCTGATGGCTATGAGTATAAAGCTCCAGAAAATGGAGAGGATGTAGTAATTGTAAATAAAGAAAATAAACAAGAATACTATTGGACCAAAATAGATACACCTATTACAGAGTTACCTCTTAGATGTGCACCAGTAGATGGGAACATAGAAGCTGCTATTGAAAGTATTAATAGATATGGAGGATATTATATAGGACCAGGATACATGATAGTATATATAAATGTGAATGAAAATAATTGGTCTAAAATTTATGATATAGAATCTAAATATACAGACAAAAATGGAGATACAGCAATTATACCAAAAGGATTTCAAGTTAGTAGAACTGTAGGAAGTAATACTGTAAAAGAAGGCTTAGTAGCAAAAGATGAAACAGGTAATAGTTATGTATGGATAGAAGTTCCAAAGTCAATATATAAATCTGTAATGTCAAGTGAAGATTATCCAAATATTGAAAAAGATATGCAAGATTATGCGAAAGATTACAGAGAAGATAATTATATAGATGCAGATTCAGTAGAAAAAGAGAATATGTTAAAAAGTGTATATGAAAATAATGGGTTTTGGGTAAGTCAATATGAAATTGGGACTGAGACTAAAAGAGAAAGTTCGAGTTCAGAATTAACAACACCTGTAAGTAAAAGAGATATGTATCCATACAATTATGTCTCATATGGACAAGCAAAAGATCAGGCAGAAAAAATGGCAGGTGAAACAGGAAGAACAAGTAGTTTATTATATGGAATACAATGGGACCTAATGTTAAAATTTATAGAAGTTAATGGAGGAAAAACTAAAAACGAAATAAAGATTGATTCAACTGGTTGGGGAAATTATATAGATTCTGGATTTTATTTATATAGAGGAAAGTATTACAATACTACTTGGAATGAAGTAACAACAAACCATGAAAAATTAAATGAAACTAGTGAATTATTAACAACAGGAGCAACTATTAGAAATAGTACATTAAATATATATGACATAGCGGGAAATGTAACTGAGTGGACACATGAAAAGTCTTCAACTACACCATATTCAAGTGCATGTCTTAGAGGTGGGTATTATCAAATTAATGGAAAAGAAAGTACACACCCATTTCCAGCATTTTCACACAGTAGTGCACCTAATAGTGGAGTATCAATGATGGCATTTGGATTTAGAGTAACAATATATTAATATAAAAAAGTGCTAGGGATAGTACTTTTTATTGTATGTGCGACAGGCATGTCGTTTAGCTAATCGGTGAAAGTCCGTATTGGAGG
>CAQRYF010000053.1 GCA_948875265.1 uncultured Clostridia bacterium | reverse complement strand
ATGTACGGTGGTGTGAGAGGGAATAAATAAAATAATTATTTATTCTCTACTCGATTATTATAAATAATCTAATAAATAATATGTTTTTATAATAATTATAAGTTCTTATAAAAAAAGTTATAAAATAAGAAATTGATTTAATACACAAATATAAACGTGAATAAATTACAAAAAAATGAAATAAAGTATGAGACAAACACATTTTTAACAGATATAGTACTTGAAAAAGATGTTAAATTGTTGTATAATACTTAGCCAAGTGAAGGAGAAAAAGTATTATGCCTGTTAATAAAAGTAAACTAGATAATCAAAATAGAAATTTCAAACATATAGTTAATATGTTTTATAATGAAGAAATAGAAAATTTAAATAGTGAAGATATAGAAGTGAAAAATAAAGGAACTATAAAAATAGAGCCTCAGATTTTTTATGATAAATTTTCAGGAGATATGAAAGCTGAGTTTAAAATAGGACGAAATAAGATGTATAAAATCAAAGATTTATCTGAGTTTTATACAAGAATGTTAAATAAACAGACATATAAATATGGGGAAAAGCTAGAGTTTATACATGATATTGAAGCTTTTGAAGAAGATAGTAAGAAATTATTACAATTTATATTAAAGTATGCAGAAATTATAAAATATGCGAATTCAAATTCAAATAGTAATTATAGATATTATGGAAAGGCTTTGAGTGAAAGTAGTATAATTTTAGGAAATACAGGACTAGATGATTTGTTTGACATATTAAAAGATAAAAGCGTTAATTTTCACAAAGATTATAAAACAGAAATCATAGAGTTTACAGAGCAAGAACCCAAAATAGAATTTAAATTGAAAAAAATAGATAAAAACAATTATGAAATAATACCAAATATAGGAATATATGATGTTTCAATTATTAAGGGTAAAAATAATACATATGTGTTAGATAGCAAAAAATTATATAGATGTTCAAAGGAATTCGAGAAAGCAAATTTGAAATTATTAGAATTATATAGAAAAAATTATATGACAGAATTAAAATTAACAGAAGAAGATTTGAGTGATTTGTTTTCAATTGTTATGCCAAAAATAAAAAATGCTATAACAATAGATGATATTTCGGAAAGTGATATAGAAAAATATAAACCAAAGGAATTATTGGTGAAAGTATTTCTTGATTTTGAAGAACATGAATATTTAGTGGCAGAAGTAAGATTTGATTATGAAGGCAATGAATTTAATCCATTAAATGAAAAAGACGAAATAGATATTCCACGCAACATGATTGAGGAAACAAAAGCATTGAATATATTTAGAAGAACTGGATTTATGTTAGAAACTAAAAAGTCAAGATTCATACTTCCAAACAATGATAAAATTTATGAATTTTTAACACAGGATATAAATTATTATATGAAGAAATTTGAAGTACTAGTTACAGAAAATTTTAAGAAAAAACAAATAAGACAGCCTAAGTTTGGAAGCATAGGAGTCAAAGTAGAAAATGAATTATTATCAATTGACCTAAACAATCTAGATATAGATACAAATGAATTAGAAGATATTTTAAAAAGGTATTCATTAAAGAAAAAATACCATAGATTAAAAGATGGAAGTTTTATTGATTTAGAAAATAATAAAGAAATAAATTTTTTAGAGAAATTAGTTACAGGAATTGAAATTGATTATAAAGATATAGAAAATGGAGAAATAAAAATTCCTGTATATAGAAGTTTATATTTAAATCAATTATTAAAAGAAATAAAAGGAACAGAAGTAATAAAAAATTCACAATATAAAAATATTGTTAATGGTCTAGACAAAGAAAAATTAGAAGAAGATATACAAGTACCACAAAATTTAAATAATGTGTTAAGATACTATCAAAAGACTGGATTTAAATGGTTAAAAGTATTAGATTATTATAAATTTGGTGGAATTTTAGCAGATGATATGGGATTAGGAAAAACCATACAAATGTTATCTATAATAGTAGATTATGTTCAAAATTCAAATCAAAATAAAGATGTTATACCAGGACAAGAAGAAATAGAAAATAAGAAAAGAGCAAGTTTGGTAGTATGCCCAAGTTCATTAACTTTAAATTGGCAAAATGAAGCTAAAAAATTTACTAATGAATTGCAAACTCTAGTAATTAGAGGGAACTTATCTGATAGAAAAAGACAAATTGATAATATCGAACAATATGACTTAATAATAACATCCTATGATTTATTAAAAAGAGACATAGATTTATACTTAGAAAAGGATTATAAATTCAGATTTATAATAGCTGATGAAGCTCAATATTTAAAAAATAGTAATACAAAAAATGCAAAATCAATAAAACAAATAAAAGCTGATACAAGATATGCGTTAACAGGAACACCTATTGAGAACTCATTGGCAGAACTATGGTCTATATTTGATTTTATTATGCCAGGATATTTGTTTTCGTATAGGAAATTTAAAACTATGTATGAAAATGCTATAGTAAAAGAAAATGATGAAGTAGTGATGAATAAATTAAAAATGCTAATAGAGCCATTTATATTAAGAAGAAATAAGAAAGAAGTATTAAAGGAACTTCCAGAAAAAACAGTTACAGTTTTAAACAATGAAATGGAAGAAGAACAAAAAAATCTATATATAACATATTTAGCACGTGCAAAGCAAGAAATTGCAGAAGAAATAAAATTAAATGGATATGAGAAAAGTCATATACAAATATTAGCAGCTTTAACTAGATTGCGTCAAATATGCTGCCATCCTAGCTTATTTATTAGTGATTATAACTCTGGTAGTAGTAAATTAGAACAATGTGTAGAAATACTAAAAGAAGCAAGTAACAGTGGTCACAAAATATTATTGTTCTCTGGATATACATCAATGTTTGAATTAATAGAAAAAGAATTAAAACAAATGGATATAAAATACTTTAAACTAACAGGAGCAACCAAAGTAGATGAAAGAATAAAATTAGTAGATGAATTTAATGAAAATCCTGATATAAAAGTTTTCTTGGTTTCATTAAAAGCAGGGGGTACAGGTCTTAATTTAACAGGAGCAGATATGGTAATTCATTATGATCCATGGTGGAATATATCAACAGAAAATCAAGCAACAGATAGAGCATATAGAATAGGTCAAAAGAATAATGTCCAAGTTTATAAATTAATAACAAAAAATTCTATAGAAGAAAAAATATATGAGCTTCAGGAAAAAAAGGCAACACTTGCTGAAAATATGTTAAATACAAAAACAACATTTATAAATAAATTATCTAAAAATGAAATAATGGACTTATTTGAAATAAATTAATTTGTATGTTAAGATGTTAGTATAGAGTTGTTTGGAGTTGGTATGTATGGGAAAAGAAAATAGAAGAAATTGGGCTAAACAATATGAAAATCAAAAAGACGAAAGAGAAGCTGAACAAATAAGAGAGTTGATAAATGCACAAAAAGAGAGATTATGCAATGTAGAGAGCGAAAAAGAAAGACAAACAGCTATAAGGAAACTTTGTAAATTATATAATAGGTTATATATGGAATTTGATTTTCAGGACAATGAACAACAAGAATTTGAACTTATACAAACTGAATGGGTAAAAATAATACAACAAAAGAGGGAAGAAATAGAACAGTTAGCAGAAAAATATCAGTATTCATATACAAAACAAATAAATAATATCAATGAAATTGAACAAATACAAAATGAGATGAAAGAAGTAGAAAAAATTTGTGATAAATATAAACAACTTAAAAAAGATAAGATTATTAACACAGAAGAAATTAAAAACCTAAGTTTTTTTGAGGCAAGATTAAATGAACTAAAAGAAAGAGAATATCATTTAAAAGATAGTGATCATGCTTCTTGGGCAGAGTACCAAAAAGACGAAGAAGACTTAGAATTATAGAAAATTGCCAATGGAGATTTAATCCATTGGCAAAAAATTATGTGAGGAGAATTTTTATGAAAGATTATATAACTATAATAGGTGGAGGATTAGCAGGAAGTGAAGCGGCATATCAGATTGCAAAAAGAGGGATTAAAGTCAAATTATATGAAATGAAGCCAGTGAAATTTTCGCCTGCACACAGTAATGAAAATTTAGCGGAAATAGTATGTAGCAATTCTTTTAAATCAAATTT
The DNA here is from genome assembly GCA_948875265.1 of uncultured Clostridia bacterium. GTDB lineage: Bacteria > Bacillota > Clostridia > TANB77 > CAG-508 > CAG-269. The sequence continues at coordinate 7,372 of CAQRYF010000053.1, read as the reverse complement.
ACTTACTAATGCATGTGGTTTGTTAAAAGAAGAACTAAGAAAACTAGATTCGTTATTAATAAAAATAGCAGATGAAACTAGTGTACCTGCGGGACAAGCCTTAGCAGTAGACAGAGAAGTATTTTCTAAAAGAGTAACAGATGAAATAAATAATAATCCACTTATTGAAATTATTCATGAAGAAGTAACTAATATAGATGAAATTGCAAGACAAGGAATAGTAATCATAGCGACAGGACCATTAACTTCAGAAGGATTAACAAAACAAATATCAAAAATAACAGGACAAGACAAACTATATTTTTATGATGCGGCAGCACCTATCGTAGAAAAGGAAAGTATAGACTTTAATATAGCTTTTTATGGAGATAGATACTCTCAAGAGAAGAAAAAAGAAGAAACAATAGAACAGTGGCATGAAAGACTAGAAAAACAAGATAAAGAAGAGCAAAGCTATATAAATCTTCCAATGAATAAAGAAGAATATGAGGATTTTTGGAAAGAACTTGTAGAAGCGGAAGTTGTCAACTTACACCAATTTGAAAAAAGAGAAATATTTGAAGGATGTATGCCAATAGAAATCATGGCAAAAAGAGGAATAGATACATTAAGATTTGGCCCATTAAAACCAGTAGGATTTGATGACCCAAGAACAGGGAAAAGACCATATGCATTAATCCAATTAAGACAAGACAATAAAGAAGGAACAATATACAATATAGTAGGATTTCAAACAAACCTAAAATTTGGAGAACAAAAAAGAATATTTAGCAAAATACCAGGATTAAAAAATGCCGAATTTGTAAAATATGGAGTAATGCATAGAAACACATACATAAACTCAACAAAATTATTAGACGAAACATACAATTTAAAAAACAATAAAAACATATACTTTGCAGGACAAATAACAGGAGTAGAAGGGTATGTAGAATCAATATCATCAGGACTAGTAGCAGCACTAAACGCAATTTCCCAATTTGAATTCCCACTTTCGGGTCGGGTCTCAAACTGTGAAAAATGAAAAAGTTATTTTTTCTGAGAATACAGTTATAGGAGCTTTAGCTAAGTATATATCAACAGAAAATGATAAATTCCAACCAATGAATGCTAATTTTGGAATTTTACCAGAACTAGGGGGAGAAAGGATAAGAGATAAAAAACAAAGGTATAATAGAATGGCGGAAAGAAGTTTGGAAAATATTACAAATATTACTAAAATATTACATTTTGATTAAGATTATATCAAATACACATAAAACTATTGAAAAAAATCGAAATTAATGGTATAATTATACATAGGTAACATAAAGTCAGAAACCTAAATGAATAGGGGGAGAAATATAATGGGTAAAAAATGGGAAGAAAATTATAGTAAATATAAAAATGGTGAAATGGATTCTATGTATGTATCATTGAAGGAAAAGATTGAAAATAAAAAAGCTACGAAGGAAGAGTATAACGAATATAAAAAGATAGAAAAAATAAAATCTAATATACCTAAAGTAGCTAATATAGTAGAATTAAGAGATACATTTAAAAAAGAATATGATGATATAAAAGGCGAATTAGCAAGAATAGAGAATATTAAGAATGCTAGAAAAGAAGAGAATGCTCTTGAAGATGAATTGAATAAAATAAATGAGCAGATTTCAAAAGTAGAAAAACAATTAAAGAGGAAAGATTTAAATAAAGATGATAAGGATAAATTAGAAAAAGAGCATACAGATTTATTGAATAAAAGAAATGACAATAATAAAAAATATCAAGATGTTCAAAAGATGTTTGAAGATAACAGAGTAGCCAAGAATGCCAAGTTAAACAAGATGTCAACTATAGAAGAATTAAATAAAGAAGCTTTTGAGTTAAGTACTAAAATAAGTAAATGTAATATGGTTGCCAATAATTTGATGCAAGGATTAAACTGGAATACTATAGAATTAAGATTGGATAATTGGAAAGCAAAGAAATATACAAACAGTGAAAAGACATCTGAAAAAAGCAAAAAGGATAATGAAATTGATTTAGATGCTTTAGGACAAAAAATAATGAATCAAACAAAGAAAATAATTAAGGATAGAGAAAATAATGATGATATTGATATAGATGATATTGATTATATCGATGATAAGGAAGAAAAAGGATTAACAGTAAAATCGCAATTTGATATTAAGCATCCTAGATTAGCAAAAATGAAAGATTGGTTTAAGGATAAATTTAGAAATATAACTGGTAAAAATAAGTCAAAAGAGGAAAAAAGTGAAAATAATGAAGAACAAAAAGTAAGTAAAGATAATGAATTTAAAAATTATATAAGACAAGTTGCAGAAAAAGGAATGGATGAAGTAAAGAAAGAACAGATAGAAGATAAAAGAAGGCAATTACAAAAAGCAGCTTATAAAAGAGAAACTGAAAAATTTGGTGAGGATTATGCAAAAATGTCATATACACCAAAAGATGAGGGAAGATAAATTGATAAAAACTTGGAAAATTTTCCAAGTTTTTATTGACTTATGACCACAAAAATGGTAAAATAATAACCGTTACTATAAATTGCATGTATTATGTGATTCCGTAACGGTTTATAATTTTGTGATGTCAAAAATATTTAAAAAATATAATAAGAAATCACAAAATAATTATAAAGTATAAAAAATAGGAGGTGAAATTTAAGTGCCAACAATTAATCAATTAGTAAGAAAAGGAAGAAAAACAGGAGTAACAAAATCAACTGCACCAGCTCTTCAACATGGATGGAACTCAAAAAATAAAAAGTTAACAAATAACAGAGCTCCACAAAAAAGAGGGGTATGTACAGTAGTAAAAACAGTTACACCTAAAAAGCCAAACTCAGCTTTAAGAAAAGTTGCCAGAGTTAGACTTTCTAATGGTTATGAAGTTACATCTTATATCCCAGGTATAGGACATAACTTACAAGAACACAGTGTTGTATTAATAAGAGGTGGTAGGGTAAAAGACCTTCCAGGTGTTAGATACCATATCATTAGAGGAACATTAGATACAGCAGGTGTTAAAGATAGAATGCAAGCTCGTTCTAAATATGGAGCTAAGAAACCAAAGAAATAAAGGGTAATTTTAGCAACAAAAAACAAAATTAGTGCTTGTATTTTACTAAACTTAAGGTACTTAAATTTAGAATATATAATATAAGTGCTATACGCAAAAAGTATCAGACTTTTTGAGAGTACCTAGATGTTTTAGATAAAACATCAAACAAAAAAATAAGGAGGGAAGAATAGTGCCAAGAAAAGGATATATAGCAAAAAGAGAAGTATTACCAGATCCAATGTATAATAGTAAGGTTGTTACAAAATTAATTAACAACATTATGCTTGATGGTAAAAAATCAGTTGCTCAAAAAATAGTATATGATGCATTTGACATTATTAAAGAAAAAGAAGGTAAAAATCCTTTAGAAGTTTTTGAAGCAGCTTTAGAAAATGTTATGCCAGTTCTAGAAGTTAAAGCTAGAAGAGTAGGTGGAGCAACATACCAAGTTCCATTAGAAATTAGACCAGAAAGAAGACAAACTTTAGGTTTAAGATGGATTGTATCTTATGCTAGAAACAGACATGAAAAAACAATGGCTGAAAAATTAGCAGGAGAATTAATAGATGCTATAAACGGAAATGGTGGAGCATTTAAAAAGAAAGAAGATACACATAGAATGGCTGAAGCTAATAAAGCTTTTGCTCACTACAAATGGTAGAATTTAGATTTTAATCTAATAATCAGAAATAATATTAAACAAACGAATTAATTAAGAAAGAAAAAAAGAAATCGTTTATATGTTAAACGAAAGGAGGAAATAAAATGGCAGGAAGAGCATACCCACTAGAAAGAACAAGAAATATAGGAATAATGGCTCACATTGATGCTGGTAAAACAACAACAACAGAGAGAATATTATTCTATACAGGAAAAACACATAAAATAGGTGAAGTTCACGAAGGTGCTGCTACAATGGACTGGATGGAGCAAGAACAAGAAAGAGGTATAACAATTACATCTGCATGTACAACATGTTTCTGGGAAAATAATAGAATTAATATTATTGATACACCAGGGCACGTTGATTTTACAGTAGAAGTTCAAAGATCTTTAAAAGTACTTGATGGGGCTGTTACAGTTTTAGCTGCAAAAGGTGGAGTTCAACCACAAACAGAAACAGTTTGGAGACAAGCTGATAAATATAGTGTTCCAAGAATGGTATATGTTAATAAAATGGATATAACAGGAGCTAACTTTATGCTTTGTGTTGATCAATTAAAAAATAGATTAAAAGCAAATGCAGTTCCAATCCAATTACCTATTGGAGCTGAAGATCAATTTAAAGGTATAGTTGATCTTGTGAAAATGAGAGCATTTATTCATAAAGATGATTTAGGAAAAGAAGTTGAAGAAACTGATATTCCTGATGATATGAAGGATTTAGCACAAGAATATCATGATAAAATGGTAGAAGCTGTTGCTGAACAAGATGAAGAATTAATGATGAAATACCTTGAAGGTGAAGAATTGACACAAGAAGAAATCAAAAAAGGTTTAAGAGCAGGTACTCTTGCTAACGCAATTGTTCCAGTTACTTGTGGTTCTTCATACAAAAACAAAGGAGTTCAAGAATTATTAAATGCTATTGTTGATTATATGCCATCACCACTTGATATACCACATATAAAAGGTGAAACTTTAGATGGTGAAGAAACAGATGCTAAAACATCTGATACAGAACCATTTGCTGCTTTAGCATTTAAAATTGCTACAGATCCATTTGTTGGAAAATTATGTTTCTTTAGAGTATACTCAGGAACATTAGAATCAGGGTCAACAGTTTTAAATTCTAGCAAAGATAAAAAAGAAAGAGTTGGAAGAATACTTCAAATGCACTCAAATCATAGAGAAGATATTGATAAAGTATATGCGGGAGATATCGCTGCAGCAGTAGGACTAAAAGATGTTACAACTGGAAATACTTTATGTGATCCAGATCATCCAATAATTCTAGAATCAATGGAATTCCCTGAGCCAGTTATTGATATAGCTATTGAGCCAAAAGATAAAGCAGCTCAAGAAAAAATGGGAATCGCTTTAGCAAAATTAGCAGAAGAAGATCCAACATTTAAAGCATATACAAACCAAGAAACAGGTCAAACTATCATTGCTGGTATGGGTGAGTTACACCTTGATATTATCGTTGATAGATTAAAAAGAGAATTTAAGGTTGAATGTAATGTAGGTAAACCACAAGTTGCTTACAAAGAAACAATTAGAAACGCAGTTAAAGTACAAGGTAAGTTCGTTCGTCAATCAGGTGGTAAAGGACAATATGGTGATGTATGGTTTGAAATGGAACCATTAGAACCAGGTAAAGGAATAGAATTTGAGAGTAAAATAGTAGGTGGAGCTGTTCCAAAAGAATATGTTAAACCTATTGAACAAGGTATGAGAGAAGCTGCAGAAAGTGGTATTTTAGCAGGATACCCAGTTACAGATTTTAAAGTAACATTAGTTGATGGTTCATACCATGAAGTTGACTCTTCTGAAATGGCGTTCAAAATTGCAGCATCTATGGCATTTAAAGAAGGTATGAGACAAGCTAAATCAGTTATTCTAGAACCTATTATGAAAGTTGAAATAGTAGTTCCAGAAGAATACATGGGAGATGTTATAGGAGATGTAAACTCTAGACGTGGTAGAATGGAAGGAATGGACGGAACAGATGGAATGCAAGAAATTCACTCATTTATTCCACTTTCTGAAATGTTTGGTTATGCAACTGAATTACGTTCTAGAACACAAGGTAGAGGAACATATTCTATGGAACCTTCTCATTATGAAGAAGTACCAAAATCAGTATTTGAATCTATAGTATCTTCTAGAAAAAAAGCTGAATAATATAAATTTTCGATAAATATATATTATGAGAACAAAGAAAAATAGTAAAGTACTTGCATTTTCATTAAAAATATTGTAAAATGCAAGTGCATACAAAATATGTTATTAAATTTAAATTAAAAATAAAATTATAAGGAGGAATTTCAAATGGCAAAAGCAAAATTTGAAAGAACAAAACCACATGTTAACATTGGTACAATCGGTCACGTAGACCACGGAAAAACAACAACAACAGCAGCTATTACTAAATATTTATCATTATTAGGAAAAGCTCAATATGAAGCATACGATCAAATCGATGGTGCTCCAGAAGAAAAAGCAAGAGGAATCACAATTAACACAGCTCACGTAGAATATGAAACAGACAACAGACATTATGCTCACGTTGACTGTCCAGGACACGCTGACTATGTTAAAAACATGATTACTGGTGCTGCTCAAATGGACGGAGCTGTATTAGTAGTATCAGCAGCTGATGGTCCTATGCCACAAACAAGAGAACACATCTTACTTGCTAGACAAGTTGGTGTTAAATATATCGTAGTATACTTAAATAAATGCGATATGGTTGATGATGATGAATTATTAGAATTAGTTGAAATGGAAGTTAGAGACTTACTTTCTGAATATGGTTTCCCAGGAGATGATATTCCAGTTATAAAAGGATCTTCTTTACAAGTATTAGAAAACTCATCAACAAATCCTGATGATGAAGTTTATAAACCTATGAAAGAATTAATGGATGCAATTGATAGTTATATCCCAACACCAGAAAGACCAGTTGACCAACCATTCTTAATGCCAGTTGAAGACGTATTCACAATTACAGGACGTGGAACAGTTGCAACAGGTAGAGTAGAAAGAGGAATTGTTAAAGTTTCTGACGAAGTTGAAATCGTTGGTTTATCAGCTGAAAGAAGAAAAACAGTTGTTACAGGTGTTGAAATGTTCAGAAAATTATTAGACCAAGCAGAAGCTGGAGATAATATTGGAGCATTATTACGTGGTATTGATAGAAAAGACATCGAAAGAGGTCAAGTTCTTGCAAAACCAGGAACAATAAATCCACATACAAAATTTACTTCTGAAGTTTATGTATTAACTAAAGAAGAAGGTGGAAGACATACACCATTCTTCAATGGATACAGACCACAATTCTACTTCAGAACAACAGACGTTACAGGTGTTATTGAATTAGCAGCTGGAACAGAAATGGTTATGCCAGGAGATAACGTATCAATGACAATCGAATTAATTACACCTATCGCTATCGAAAAAGGATTAAGATTCGCTATTCGTGAAGGTGGTAGAACAGTAGGTTCAGGTGTTGTTGCTGATATCTTAGCTTAATTAAAATAAAAATATAAGTAAAAAGATGTAATTTTAAATTACATCTTTTTGTGTATGTGCGACAGGCATGTCGTTTAGCTAATCGGTGAAAGTCCGTATTGGAGGT
>CAQRYF010000052.1 GCA_948875265.1 uncultured Clostridia bacterium | reverse complement strand
AATAATATAGTTATAAAGAACAAATGTATAAAATTTATAAAGATAATTGTATTAAATCATAATATTAATAAAATACAAAACAAGAACTATTTTAAATTAATTACAATATTTTAGAATAGTCCTTGTTTTTATATATTCCATTGATGTTTTTTTAAGTCAACACAAAAGTCACTTTTAAATGTAACACCTTCACTCTTCAATAAGTCTATTTGCTCGTTCCATCTTGGTGAAACTCTTCCTTGATGATTTACAACTCTATGGCATGGGAAATCACCATATAGAAAAGCAAATTTTAAAGCTCTACCAACTAATCTAGCATTTTTAGGTCTATTAATTAATCTAGCAATTTGACCATAAGTTGCAACATATCCAATAGGTATTTCATTTACAATAGAATATATTAAATAAGATAAATCGTCATCTAGTATATTTTTCATGTTAATCATCAAAGATATTTTATGATAAAGTTTATGGAATTTCAAGTAAGTTTTATATAGTTTGATTTATATTGTTAGTAAATTATAGAGGAGAAATAGTTTAGTATAATCTTAATGAGAAAATTGAAGTTTTAGAACTTTTTACGTAAATGTAACATAATATATAACAAAATAAAAGTGAAAGGTGGTAAGTTAAATGGCTAAGTACATAATAAAAGGAGGAAGTAAGGCTCAAGGAGAGGTAACAATATCAGGTTCAAAAAATGCTGCACTTCCTATAATAGCTGCAACAATTTTAAATGGAGGAAAAACAACACTATATAATGTGCCCAAAATACATGATACAGAAATGATGTTTGAAATATTAAAAAAAATAGGCGGAAAGGTAACAAAGAAAGAAAATAAAGTAATAATAGAAACTAGTAAAATTAATAAATATGAAATACCAGATGACTTAATGAGACAAATGCGTTCTTCAGTTATTTTTGTTGGGAGTATAGTTGGAAAATACAAAAAAGCAAAATTCTCGTATCCAGGAGGATGTGACATTGGAACAAGACCAATAGACTTACATCTTAAAGCTTTTGAAAAATTAGGAATAAATATTAGTAAAAACTATGGAAATATTAGTTGTAGTTGTGATAGAATAATAGGAGAAAATATAGATTTAGAATTTCCAAGTGTAGGAGCAACAGAAAATGCAATACTTGCATCATGTTTGGCAGAAGGAAAAACAACTATTACAAATGCAGCAAGAGAACCTGAAATAATTGATTTGCAAAGCTTTTTAAATAAGATGGGAGCAAAAATAAAAGGGGCAGGTTCTAACATAATAGAAATAGAAGGTGTAAAACATCTAAAAGATGTAAGTTATAATATTATGCCAGATAGAATAGAAGCAGGGACATTTCTTTGTATGGCTGCAATGACAAGTGGAAATATAAAACTAAAAAAAGTAAATCCTTCACATATAACACCAATTATAGATAAACTAGAAGAAGCAGGATGCAAAATGACAATTGACAAAAATGAAATTGATATAATTGCTCCCAAAAAATTAAAAGCAGTAGATATAAAAACAATGCCATATCCAGGATTTCCAACAGATATGCAATCAATTTTTGCAACAATATTATGTACAGCAAAAGGAACATCAATAATTGTTGAAAATATATTTGAAAACAGATATAAATATGTACAAGAACTAATAAGAATGGGAGCAAAAATAAAAATAGAAAGTAGAACTGCAGTAATAAAAGGAGTAAAAAAATTGTATGGAGCAAATGTAAAAGCAACAGATTTAAGAGGAGGAGCTTCAATGGTACTTGCAGCAATAGCTGCAAAAGGAACAACAACCATAGAAAATATAGAATATATCCTAAGAGGATATGAAAAATTTGATAAAAAAATAAGAGATTTAGGCATAGATATAAAAATAGAAGAATAGTAGAAATGATGATTACAGGTTGCCAAAGGGGATTACCCTTTTTGGCAACATATAACCATTGTAACTAAAAAGGAGGAATTTAAATTGAAGTCAAAACAAACAAATATGAATTTATATTATATGAAAAATGGACAAGACTCTAAAAAAGAAACAATTGATGATATGATGAAAAGAAAAAAAGCAAAAGAAAGAGAAAAAAGAATAAAACAAAGAAAATTAGAAATGCAAGAAAATGACTTTGATTTAGATACAGAAACAGTTATTCAAATGACAAATAAAAATAAAATAAAAAAAGAAGAAATAAAGAGAAAAGAGCTAAATAAAAAAGAACAAAAAAGAAGAAAGAGAAATAGAAAAATCAAATTGTTTTTAAAATTTATATTTTTAGTAGGAATTATAGCAGGAGGAACAGCATTTGCTTTCACTTCACCAATTTTTAATATAAAACACATAGAAGTTTTAAATAGTAGTCAAGTAAGTACAGAAACAATAACAAGTTTATCAAACTTGAAACAAGATGAGAATATTTTTAAATTTACTAAATCTAGTGTAATAAAAAATATTAAAGAAAATGCTTATATAGAAAACGTAAAAATAAAAAGAAAAATTCCAAATACTATACAAATAGATGTTGAAGAAAGAATGCCTAAATACAGTTTGGATTTTATGGGAAAATATGCATATATTAATACTCAAGGATATATATTAGAAATTTCAGAAGATAATAAAGGATTACCAATAGTACAAGGAATAGCTACTAGTGAAGAACAAATAGCTCCTAATAATAGGCTAAATAATGAAGATTTAAATAAATTAGAAGATATAATAAAAATAATGAATGCTACGAGAGAAAATAATATAGACTTAAAGGTCACAAGTATTGACATAACCAATGAAAATGAATATAGTATATATCTAGAAGAAGAAAAAAAGAAAATACATTTAGGAGATAATTCAAATTTAACTAATAAAATATTACATGCAGTTGCTATAATAGAACAAACAAAAAATCATGAAGGAGAGATTTTTGTTAATGGAGATTTAAATAATAAATTTAGACCATATTTTAGAGAGAAAGTGGAAGTGTAAAAATATAATTAGGTAAAGAAAGAGGGAAAGATATATGACTAATAAGAAAACAATTAGTATAGTTCTAGGATTAATGTGTTTTGCCTTAACATTAGGAATATGTATACAAGTAAGAACAGTAAAAAGTTCAAATTCAACAGTAAGCCAAAATTATGAAGAAAATAATTTAAGAGCAGAGGTTTTAAAATATAAAGAGAAATATGATAATAAATATAAAGAATTAGAAAAAGCGGAAAACGAACTAGAAAAAGAAAGAGAAAATTCTACTAAAAATAATACAGAACTAGAAAAAAAGGAATCAGAAATAAAAGAAGGAAATAAAATAATAGGGCTAGCTGAGGTAACTGGTCCAGGAGTGATAATTACACTTAGTGATAGTAAGAAAGATGTAAATTCAGTGTTGAATGCCAGTTCATTATTAGTACATGATGTAGATGTTTTAAGTGTGATAAATGAACTAAAAAATGCAGGAGCAGAGGCGATATCAATAAATGATCAAAGATTAGTTCCAACAAGTGGTATAATATGTGGAGGAAATATTATAGATATAAATGGAGAAAAAGTAGGTGCACCATTTGTTATAAAAGCAGTAGGGCTTCCAGAACAGCTATCAGGGTTATCAAGACCAGGAGGATATTTACAGCGACTTAAAGAAGATAGCGTAGGAGTTGAACTTAAAAAATATAATAGTATCACAATACCTAAATATACAGGTGTTATTTCATATAAATATTCTGAAGTAGTTGATTAATTTTATGTTAGGAGGTAAATATGAAGAAGAATATAAAAAAGGGAAAAATAACTATGACTATAACACTTGGAATAGCTTGCTTTGCATTAGTAATGGTCATGTCAATGCAGTTTAAAATAGTAAATGAAACAGACATAACATCAATTGAAAATATGAGAGAGACTGAACTTAGAACTGAACTTGCTAATTGGAAAACAAAATATGAAGAAACTAACCAAAAATATGAAGAAACTATATCAAAGATAAATGAATATAAAGAAACGAAGCAATCTAATGAAGAGACAAGTAAATTAGTAGAAAAAGAATTAGAACAAGTAAATATGTCATTAGGAAAAAATGATATTGAAGGACAAGGGATAGAAATAACAATAAGGGAAACAGAAAAAGAAGAAATCAGCAGAGTAACAGCAGATGATTTAATTGTTATTGTAAATGCATTAAGATTATCAGGAGCAGAAGCAATATCTATTAATGATGAAAGAATAATAAACATGACAGATATTGTTGATATTAATGAAACATATATAAAAATAAATGGACAAAGAATATTATCACCATATGTTATTAAAGCTATTGGGGACCAGTCATATCTTGAAAGTGGATTAATTGGAAATGGAGGCCATGTAGATGAGATGAAAAAAATAGGCCAAGATGTATCTATAGAAAAAATAAACAAAATAAAAATAAATAAGTATAATGGTGAAATAAAAACAAAATATATGGAATAGGAGGAAATTAAATGATTTTTATAGCAATATTAATTGGATGTATATTAGGAGTTATATTAGGAATGTATGCACCAATAATTTCTTATACATATTCAAGTTATTTAGCAATAGCAGTAATTGCTGCATTAGATTCAGTATTTGGAGGGATAGCATCAGTAGTTAATAAAAGATTTGATATGAAAATATTTATATCAGGATTTTTTGGAAATGCAATACTTGCAATACTTCTAACAGTATTAGGACAAAAGTTAAATGTAGATATTTATCTAGCTGCAATTGTAGTTTTTGTAGGTAGAATGTTTGTGAATTTAGCAATAATAAGAAGATACTATGTTGATAAATGGTCAAATAAAATTAATGAAGTAAAAAAGATAAAAAAAGAAATAGAAAAATAAATTAAGTGTTTCTAAGTATAATACAAAATGTCAAATAATTGGATAAAAAATTAAAGGCAGGAATAAAATCCTGCCTAAAATACACCTAAAACAATACATATAGAAATATGAAGAAAACATTATTACAAAATTATTACAAAAATATTACAAAAATATAACAAATTCTATTGACATTTGTCTTAAAATGTAATATATATACACTTAGAAAAAATATACTAAAAAATGGAGGAATTAACTTGGCAATAGGAGATATCATAGTAGGTATTGACATAGGGACAAGCAAAGTTTGCACAGTTTTAGGAGAAGTGAATAACTTTGGTCAAATAGAGATAATATGTAATACCTCATATAAATGTAGTGGACTAAAGAAGGGGAAAATAATAAACGAAGATGAAATAAGCCTAAGTATAGCTAAGACAATAAAAGATGCTGAAGATGAGACGAATTTAAAAATTAATTCAGCATATGTAACAATTCCAGGAAAATATGTAACAATAGTACAAAATAGTATAACAAAAGATGTTAGAGACAAATATGCAGGAATATCAGTAAAAGATGTACAAAATGCAATTATGCAAGTAAAAGATATTGAAATACCAGATGGAAAAACTTTAATAGATATAGTACCAGATAAGATAACATTAGAAAATGGTACTGTAGTTACAGATCCTGTAGGAAATTTAAGTTCAAGCTTTACAATAAGTGCACAAGTGATATTAGCTGAAAAAGACTATGTAAGACAATTAAATAGTATATTCAAAAAAGCTGGACTAGAAATTGATGGAATAGTTCCAATTACATTAGCTGAAAGAAATTTAATATTAGATAAAAATGAACTACATGATAATATAATGCTTTTAGATATAGGTGCAGGAAATACAGATATAGGAGTTTTTGAAGGCTCAACATTTATATATACAAACTCAATTCCTTTAGGAGGAGATAATATCACTAATGATATAGCACTTGTACTAAATATATCAGAAGAAGAAGCAGATAAATTAAAAAGGCAATATGGATTAGCATTAAAATCATTTATTGATAATGACAATGATATTATATTAAATACATGTAGAGATGATAATAAAAATAGGATAATAAAAAGTTCAGAATTAATAGAAATAATTGAAGCAAGAATAGAAGAAATGTTTTCTATTATAAATAAAGAAATAACAAATCAGGGGATAAAACAAAAAATTAATAATGTTATTTTAACAGGACAAGGAATAGTAAATATTAATAAAAGTGATGTGGCAGGAAAAATAAATTTAAATATACCTGTTAAAATATCAACAGGAAGAGCTGTTAGCACAGTAAAACCTACATATAGAACAAGTTATGCACTAGTTAGATACATTGCAGCAAGGCCATTTGCTAAAACAGTATCAAGTAGTATAGATACACAAAATAATGAAAGTTTTATAAAAACAGTAATAGAAAGAGTAAAAGAATTCTTCTATTCATAAAATAAGTTATTAATTTTAAAAAATATATTAAAATAAGGGAGGAAAAACTAAATGATGGATTACAATGAAGATAATAATATAGCAATGATGGACGGAACAGCTACAATTAAAGTTATAGGTGTAGGAGGAGCAGGAAATAATGCTGTAAATAGAATGATAGATGCAGGAATAAAAGGTGTAGATTTCATTGCTGTTAATACAGATAGACAAGCCCTTCAAACATCAAAGGCAAGTACAAAAATTCAAATAGGGGAAAAAATAACAAGAGGACTAGGAGCAGGAGCAAATCCTGATATAGGAGCTCAATCAGCAGAAGAAAGTAAAGCAGAAGTAGCAGAAATATTAAGAGGAGCAGATATGGTATTTGTTACAGCCGGAATGGGTGGAGGAACAGGTACAGGAGCTGCACCAATAGTAGCACAAGCTGCAAAAGAAATGGGAATATTAACAATAGGTGTTGTTACAAAACCATTCACATTTGAAGGTAAAAAGAGACTTTCTCAAGCAGAAAGAGGAATTGAAAGTTTAAAAGGTAAAGTAGATACATTAGTAGTAATACCAAATGACAAATTACTACAAATAATAGATAGAAAAACATCAATTATTGAAGCTTTTAAAATGGCAGATGATATATTAAGACAAGGTGTACAAGGTATATCAGACTTAATTGCAATACCAGGACTTGTAAACTTAGACTTTGCCGATGTAAAAACAATTATGGTAAATCAAGGAATGGCACATATGGGTGTTGGTAAAGCATCTGGAGAAAATAGAGCAGAAGATGCAGCAAAAGAAGCTATTCAAAGTCCATTACTAGAAACATCAATTGAAGGAGCAAAAGGAGTAATCATAAACATAACAGGTGGAGAAGACTTGGGATTACATGAAGTAAATACAGCTGCTGAATTAGTTCAACGTAGTGTGGATCCAGAAGCAAATATAATCTTTGGTACAGTAACAGACCCTAATATGAAAGATGAAATACAAATAACAGTTATTGCAACAGGATTTGAAAAAAATGAGCCAATATCAAGTATTGGAGTAGATAAAATTGTATCAAAAACATGGGAAAAGAAAATAAATTCAATACCAGCAAGTACAGAAAGTAATTCATCACAAAACGATTTAGACATTCCATCTTTCCTAAGAAAAAATAAAAACAAAAATATGTAAGTGACATTTTATATGCGATATTCTTGTCGCACTTAGGACACATCTTAAAAGAAATAAAAAGAAATAATCGAAATTTATCGATTATTTCTTTTTTTCGCCAATAAGAAAAGACAGTATTTTTAAATAATAAGTAGTACAATACCAAAAGCAGGTGATAATATGACAATTTATATTGATGTAGTATTAATTGAAAATTTAATAATGAATTACATTATCCTATTTGCAACAGGAATTATATTAAAAAATAAAATACATCATGTGAGATTAATTTTGGCAAGTTTGTTAGGCGCAATTTATTCTATAATTGCATATACATCAGTATTAAATATATATTCAAGTGTGATTTTAAAAATAATATTATCAGTAATAATAGTATACATAGCATATAATCCACAAAACATAAAACAATTGTGGAAATATATACTAATATTTTATTTAACATCGTTTGTATTTGGAGGAGCAGCATTTGCTTTAATTTATGTTGTAAGACCACAAGATATTTTGATGAAAAATGGACTATTTTTAGGAACATATCCTTTAAAAACTATTATATTAGGAAGCATTATTGCCTTTATAATAATAATAACAGCTTTTAAAATAGTTAAAACAAAAATAACAAAAAATGATATGTTTTGCACAATAAAAATAAAACTCAATGAACAAGAAATTGAAACAAAAGCAATGATTGACACAGGAAACTTATTAAAAGAACCAATTACAAACACACCTGTAATAGTAGTAGAACATACTCTTTTATATGAATGTATGCCAAAAGAAATTTTAAATAATTTAGAAAATATAATTCGGAGGTGATTTAGAAAAAATACCAGAAGAGATAAAAATAAAATATATATCAAGATTAAAACTTATCCCATTTTCATCACTTGGAAAACAAAATGGAATGCTACTTGGAATTAAGCCAGAGTATGTAGAAATAAAAACAGAAGAAAATATAAGTGTAATAGAAAATGTGATTATTGGAATATATAATAAATCATTAACAAAAAAAGGAGAATACAGATCCTTAATAGGAATTGAATTATTATAAATATAGAAATGGAGTTGATTAAAAATGAAATTAGTTAGTGCATTAAAAAATAGTATTAATACATTATGTGCAAAATATTTAAATGATAAAGACGAAATAGAATATCTTCCTATTTTTTATATAGCAGGAAGTCAAACATTACCACCACCTTTGCCGCCAGAGGAAGAAGCAGAATTAATACAACAATTATCAAAAGAAAATAATTTAGAAATAAGACAAAAACTAGTAGAAAGGAATCTGAGATTAGTAGTATATATAGCAAAGAAATTTGAAAACACGGGAATAGGAATAGAAGATTTAATATCTATAGGAACAATAGGATTAATGAAAGGAGTAAATACATTTAATTCAGATAAAAAAATAAAACTAGCAACATATGCTTCAAGATGTATAGAAAACGAAATCTTAATGTTTTTAAGAAAAAGTAACAAAATCAAAGGTGAAGTATCAATTGACGAACCATTAAACAAAGACGGTGATGGAAATGAATTATTACTTTCAGACATATTAGGAACAGAACCAGATATAACTTCAAGGAATTTGGAAGACGAAGTTGATAAAACATTATTAAGAGCCTCAATAAGTAAATTAAATAATAGAGAAAAAGACATAATGGAAATGAGATTTGGATTTAAAACAGGAAAAGAAAAAACACAAAAAGAAGTTGCCGATGAACTTCGGAATATCCCAAAGCTACATATCAAGACTTGAAAAGAAAATAATAAATAAAATGAAAAAAGAAATATCAAGTAAAATAGGCTGATGGAACAAAGGGATATTATCTACATCCCTTTGTCCCAAGTATAAAAAAACTAAATTTGGAAATACTTTAGATAAGTAAATTCAAAGGAGGTTTTCTTTTTGATAAACAAAGTAGAAATTTGTGGGGTAAACACATCGAAATTACCAGTACTTACAAGAAAAGAAAAAGAAGAACTATTCCTAAAAATAAAAGCAGGAGATGAAGAAGCAAGAAATACATTCATAAATGGAAATTTGAGATTAGTACTAAGTGTTATACAAAGATTTTATGGAAGAGGAGAATCAGCAGATGATTTGTTTCAGGTAGGTTGTGTGGGATTAATAAAGGCAATTGATAACTTTGATTTAAGTCAAAATGTTCAATTTAGCACATATGCAGTGCCAATGATAATAGGAGAAGTGAAAAGATATTTAAGAGATAATAATAGTATACGAGTTAGCAGATCAGTAAGAGATTTAGCATATAAGGCAATACAATTTAAAGAGAGATATACAAAGGAAAATGGTAAAGAACCACAAATAGAAGAAATAGCAAAAGAGTTAGGAGTAGAAAAAGAAGAAATAGCATTTAGTTTTGATGCTATACAAGATCCTATTTCATTACAAGAACCAGTATATAGTGATGGTAGTGAAAATATATATGTAATGGATCAAGTAAAAGATAGCAAAAACACAGATGAGTTATGGGCTGAGAATATGACAATAGCAGGTGCCTTAGAAAAATTAAATGAAAAAGAAAAAATGATAGTTACAAAAAGGTTTTTTGATGGAAGAACTCAAATGGAAGTTGCAAATGAAATAGGTATATCTCAAGCTCAGGTATCTAGATTGGAAAAAAGTGCAATACAACATATAAAAAGATTTTACAAATAAGAAATTAAATAAAGCAGACTAGTACAAGATAAAACTAGGATGCTTATTTTTATTTAATTTATAATATTACAAAGAAATAAAATGAACAAAAATTCGCAAAAATATTGAAAAAATAATTGCAATATGATATAAACAAAATGAAGTTGAATTATAATTAGAAAAGAGATGAGAAAATGGAACAAAATAATAGTATTAAATTATTTGAAGATAAAAATATTAGAGTAGCATGGAATGAAGATGAGGAGAATTGGTATTTTTCAGTAGTAGATATTGTAGCAGTTTTAACAGACAATGATTATCAAGCTGGAAGGAAATATTGGAAAACATTAAAAATGAGGTTAAATCAAGAAGGAAGTGAACTGGTAACAAATTGTTACCAGTTGAAAATGAAAGCACATGATGGAAAATTAAGAGATACAGATGTAATGAATACAGAACAAATTCTAAGATTAGTACAATCAATTCCATCAAAGAAAGCAGAGCCATTTAAATTATGGCTTGCACAAGTTGGAAAAGAGAGAATTGATGAAGCTTATGATCCAGAAATTACGATAAACAGAGCATTAGATACTTATAGAAAAAAGGGATATACAGAAGAATGGATAAACCAAAGATTAAAAACAATTGATGTAAGAAAGGAATTTACAGATGAATTAAAAAGAGTAGGTGTTAGTAAAAATAAAGACTTTGCCATACTGACTAATATGCTAACCCAAGTTTGGAGTGGATATTCTGTAAAAGAATATAAAAATTTAAAAGGTCTGAAAAAAGAAAATTTGCGTGACAATATGACAAATATGGAATTAGTTTTGAATATGTTAGCAGAAACTTCTTCAACAGAAATATCTAAAAGTACAAATGAAAAAGGAATTAAAGGTGCAGAACAATCAGTTATAAAGGGTGGTAACATTGCTAAACTTGCTAGAGAACAGTTAGAAAAGGAGACAGGGAAAAAAGCAATTTCTGACAAAAATGCAAAAGAAATAAGGCAATTAGACAAATGAATGAGTGTTTAGAATTTAGAGTGCCAAAGTTTACAAAGAGAGAAAGAATAGAGCTACAAGCAAGACACATTTTTAATGACGAAGAATTGATGAAAATATATTTATCTAAAAATCAAATGGAAGAGATATTAAAAAAGATAGAAAAAACAATTGGAAAAATACCCAATTAGATGAAAGATTAAATGAAAGAATGAACTTTTATACTAGAGAAGAAATATATGATAAAATCCCTAATATTGAAAACACCTACTGGATATTTACAAATAGAAGTAATGGAGTAGAAGATAAACATAGTATAGAACAACTATTAGATGACATGTATTATGCAGTATCTTTGCGGATACTAGATACAGATAATAATATTCTATATTATTATGAATATGATATATAAAAAACATATATAAAGATTTTATAAATAAGAAATTAAATAAAGCAGACTAGTACAAGATAAAACTAGGAT